>JBEKHQ010000223.1:0-5680 GCA_050012195.1 Bryobacteraceae bacterium
CGTTTCGGTTCACTAGAGATTCGCCTTCGAAGTTAACGGCGTTTTCCGGTAAGCCGTGACTGACATAGCCGACGCCGACGTCATACGCGCCGTACAGCGTGATGCCATGCCAGGTCAGCGCGCAATCGGTGGTGAGGAACTCTTTGCCGCTCGCGCAGGCGTCGGGGGCGCTCGGATGCATCTTAATGTCGGCCGCGGCGTCCTGGCCAGCCGCCAAGCTGATTCCCGTGCGCGTTTCATCGGCGAACCCTTGTTTTGCCGCACGAACCTCGAAGCTCCCCGGAGGCAGGCCGGACGCCTGATAGCGCCCCCCGCCGTCGGTTGGGATCGTGCGCGTTGCGCCTGTGTCGACGCTCTTGATTGTCACCGCGACACCGGGAAGGGCTGCGCCCGTTTGGTCCGTGACCACGCCGGAAAGGCTCGCTCCCGTTTGGGCCCACGCCGGGAACGCCCCCATCGCAATCCACAAAAGCGGCAAGAAGGCCAGCGGCAGTGCGGCAGCCGTTCGAACGTAGCAGAAGAGGATCTGCGAGCGGTCAGAGCGTTTCACGATGAATCACCTTTCCTGAGAATTCGTCTCGACGAGGCCGATGCATACGCCCAGCCTGCTAGAGATAATAAGCGATGTGTCTTGTAAACTAGACCCTGTCGTTTAGAGGATACTATCACATTGCGGAATGGGAAGCAAACGAGTGCCCACGCCGGCGAGTTGAGCTCAGGGCAGCGTGTATCCGAACCCGGCCAGGACTTCTCGTCCTTTGCCGGTGAGCAGAAACGCCGCGAATTTCCGGGCTGCATCCAGGTGTTTCGCGCCGGCCACGATCCCCAGCTCCTGATCGATGGGCTTATGCAGGGATTCGTCGACGCGAATGACTTTCCCGCCTTCCTTCAGCACCAGCGAATAGGCGGTGAACACTGCGTCCGCGTTGTTGGACGTCCCGTATTGCTTGGCGGCGCTGATGTTTTCGGCGTACACAACCTTGGAGCGCAAGCGGTCCCAAATTCCCAGCTTCGTAAGCGTCTCGACGGCGGCCTGCCCGTAGGGCGCCAGCTCCGGTTTGGCGATCGCGAGGAAGCGGACCGCGGAGCTGGTCAGGTCCTCGACACGATCGATCCGAGCTTGGCTGTTGGGGGGAATCCAGAGAGCGAGAGCGCCGCGGGCGTATACGGCCCGGCTTCCGGCCAGCAAAAGGCCTTTGCGTTCCAACTCGCCCACGTGGGTCGCGTCGGCGGCCGCGAAAACGTCAAAAGGGGCTCCGTTTTCGATTTGCTGCGTCAGTTGCGCGGTGGAGGCGAAGCTGAAAACCGGATGAATGCCGCTTTGCGCTTCAAACTCCCGCCCCACTCGCTGGAATGCGTCGGTTAAATTGGCCGCTGAGGCGACCACTACTTCGTTCTTGCCCGTCTCGCGCGCAGGCGGCTGGGCGCGGCCAGCCGGACAGCTCAGCAACAATCCGATGAGGACGCCGATACGGGATCGCATGGCACCATCGTACTCCAAAGCTTGCCCAAGATGTCTCCGTAGAACGACAATGTAGTGTAAGGAAGCACTCTTTCCGCAAGCGCCAGCGGCCGTTGTCGTCAAGCTGCGAAGATATAAGGCGAGCCCCCATGGAGACACGCACTCAGCTCAACCAGATTCGCGAGCATCGCGGGATCTCGGCGGCCCAGCTAGCCAAACTGGCGCGGGTGAGCCGCCAGACCATCTACGCCATTGAGGCCGGCGACTACGTCCCCAACACCGCGCTGGCGCTGCAATTGGCGCACATCCTCGAAGTTCGAGTGGAAGACTTGTTCCAGCTCGAAACCGAGCCCGCGGAACCAGGGCCGCCGGTGAGCGTCGATCTCATCGCGGCGGGGCCGGTGCGAAAGGGCCAGCCTGTTCAGCTTTGCCGCGTCGGCAAACACATGATTGGAGTCCCGGCGCTTCCCCAGCCCGTCATGCTGCCCCTTGCCGATGGCGTTATTCTGGACAGCTCGAAAGGCAGCCATCAGGCCCAAGTCCAGGTCTTCCAAAACGACGCGGGCGAGCGCAAGCGGTTGCTGATCGCCGGCTGCGATCCCGGTATTTCGCTCCTGGTGCAGCATCTGGAGCGATTCGACGAAATCGATTCGGTGGTGGCTCAATCCTCCAGCCAACAGGCGCTGGAGTGGCTGAAGCAGGGCAAGGTCCACGTGGCGGGATCGCATCTGCGAGACTTGCCGAGCGGAGAGTACAACCTTCCGACCATTCGGCGCATGTTTCCGAAAGGCGACGTGAAGGTGGTTACGTTCGCATTTTGGGAACAAGGGTTGGTGATGCAGCCCGGAAATCCCAAGGGCATTCGCGACGCGAGCGACCTGGCGCGCGACGACGTCACCATCGTGAATCGCGAAAAAGGTGCGGGCAGCCGCGAGCTGCTCGACCAAAAACTCCGGGAGGCCGGCGTTTCGGCCAAGCGGGTGAAAGGCTACGGACGCATCGCGCACGGTCATCTGCCGGCGGCGCTGGCGGTGAGCATGCGAGAAGCCGACTGCTGTATCGCCACTCGGTCCGCTGCCCGCGCCTTCGGCCTCAGCTTTGTGCCGCTGGCCACCGAGCGCTACGATCTAGTGGTCCGCCGCCAGCACTTCCAGCTCGCCGCGGTGCAAGCGTTGCTGGAGGTCTTGAACCGGGCGGCCATTCGCCGCAAGCTCGAAATCCTGGCCGGCTACGACACCAGCCACACCGGCGAAGTCTTGGTCAGTTAGTCCGAAGCAAACACTAACGCAATAACGCGCGTAGCGCCAAATTCACCGCGATCATGAGCGCGGACATACCGGGCACGATCAGTAACGCCTTGCGCAGTCGCCTGTTGTCGTGGGCGGCGATCCAGCCGATGATGCGAGAACTCACGGCCAGACCGATCCAACCGAAGGTGATGACGATACCCATGGCGGTTCCCGTCATGCGCGGAAAAGTGTCGCCCACGATAGCGAGCGTGGTCGGAAAGACCGGCGCCATGGCGACTCCGGCGAGAAATACCAGAATTCCCGCCGCCATCGGATTGTGCGTCCGCAGCATGAGGAAGGTGGTGATCAACATCAGGATGGAAGCCGCCAGGGTGACCGTCAGCGCCGAGACGGAAATCAGAATCTGCGAGGCGCCGATGCGTCCGAGGAGCAATCCCAGCGCGAAGCCCAGCGACATAATGTTCAGAGCCTTCGACTCGGGCACGCCTTGCGCGATCAGATGTTGCGCCAGCCAGTTCCATACGCCGACTTCCGAGGCGACGTACAGGAATAGGAACAGCGCGAGCAGCCACAGAATCGGGTGCCCGACCAGTTCTCCGAGGTCGGCGAATACGAAACTCCGCGCTCCAGTCGGCCGCGGCATGGGAGTCGCGATGTTAACCAGCAGGGTCGCGCCCGCGAGCCCCGCCACCAGGTAAACCAATCGCACCGAGCTTCTAGCCAGGAAATTGGCGGAGATGAGCGGAGTAGCGAGGCCGCCCAGCCCGAAGAACAGGTTCAGGAGATTCAGCGTGGTGCCGCGGTGGTCCGGAGTGACGTCGCTACCCAAAGCGTTGGCGGTGGTTACGATTACGCCGCTACCCAACCCGAGCAGCAGTAGATTAGTTGCGATGCGGGCGAAGCCCGTGGACCTGGGCAACAGGAACAGCGCCAGACTGGTGACTGCAAGGCCGAGCACCAGCCCAGTCTTTTTCCCTTCGTTGTCGATCAGCGGTCCCACGCAGAGGGACGAGATGGTCAAGCCCAGCGCCTGACAGAAGGCAATGGTGCCGTTTTGCTGCGGCGTGAGATGAAAGCGCGCCGAAAGTTCGGGCAGGATCGTGCCGAGCATCGCGGCGATCATTCCGTATACAAAGACCGCCAGGATCGCCGCGAGGATCAGCATTTAGGGTTAGACTCAGCGCCGGACGGCAACTCTCCCGCCGCCGAAGTGCCGCCAGCGGCCATCGGCGATCACTACCGCGCCTCCCACCACCGGCCCGCCGTAGCCTCCGTAGTAGGAAGCGTACGGGCCGTACCCGTAGCCGTATGGATCTCCGTAATACGGAGATCCTCCGTACGCGTAGGGATAACCGCCATACCAACCGTCGTAGTAACCGGGCCAGAATCCGCCGTAGCCGAAGCCCAGACCGAACCCATAGCCGCCATAATAGCCGCCTCGAAATCCGCCGTAGCCTCTTCCGTAGCCGCCACCATATCCTCGAGCGTAACCGTCGCCGCCAACTCCTCGGCTCACGGCGGCGCCTCCGCCGCGAAACCCTCCGCCGCCACTGAAGCCCCGTCCTCCGAAGCCTCCGTGGGAACCTCCCCCACGGCTTTGCGCAGAGCCGGCGGCGGCCAAAACGACTGCCAAAATCGCTATAGACAGTGTGCGCATAGAAACTCCTCGCTCAATAGCATATCGCAACGCACGCGAACCACGCTTCCTAACGCGCGTTTGGATTTCCCAATTTCCCGCGCTTGGTACACTAGGACGTTTGACCCCATGAAAATCCATGAATATCAGGCCAAAGCGATCTTGGCCAAGTATGACGTTCCAGTGCCCCGGGGAGAAGTTGCGTTCACCGTCGACGAGGTGGAGGCGGCGGCCAAAAGCATCGGCGGAAGCGTCGTCGTCAAGGCGCAGATTCACGCGGGCGGGCGCGGCAAAGGCGGCGGCGTCAAGGTCGCCAAAGACGCCAATGAAGCCGTCGAGATTGCCAAGAAGATGCTCGGCATGAAGTTGGTGACGCACCAGACCGGACCGGATGGGCGCATCGTCCAGCGCCTGCTGGTGGAAGAGACGCTGCCGATCGAACGCGAGTTGTATCTCGGAATTGTGCTCGACCGCGTGCTCGGGGCTCCGGTGTTCATGGCGTCGGCCGCGGGCGGAATGGAAATTGAAGAAGTAGCCGCGAAGTCGCCCGAATTGATTCTCAAGGAACCGCTCACGCCCGGCTTCGGATTGGGCGCTTTCCAAGGCCGCAATCTCGCCTTCGGAATGGGGGTTCCCGCGGAAAGCGTTTCGGCGGCGGTGGCGGCCATGACGGCGCTCGCCAAAGCCTACATCGCCTGCGACGCTTCGCTCGCCGAAATCAACCCCTTCATCCTGACCAAAGACGGAAAAGTGTACGCGCTCGATGCCAAGATCACTCTGGACGACAACGCGCTCTATCGTCACAAAGACTTGCTCGAGCTGCGCGATTTGAACGAGGAAGATCCGCTCGAAGTGGAGGCGTCGCGTTTCAGCCTTAACTACATCAAGCTGGACGGCAACATCGCCTGCATGGTGAATGGCGCGGGTCTCGCGATGGCTACCATGGACATCGTGAAATATGCCGGCGGCAGTCCCGCGAATTTCTTGGATGTAGGCGGCGGCGCGAATGCCGAGCAGATCAAGAATGCCTTCCGCATCCTGCTTTCGGATGCGGGCGTGAAAGCGGTGCTGATCAATATCTTCGGCGGCATCCTGCGGTGCGATGTGCTGGCTACCGGCGTGGTGAACGCCGCGCGCGAGTTGAATATCAAAGCGCCCATCGTGGTCCGGATGGAAGGAACCAACGTCGAAAAAGGACAGGAGATCCTGAAAGCGTCGGGCTTCAATTTCACGGTAGCGGACGGCATGAAAGACGCCGCGGAAAAAGTGGTGCGCGCCGCCCAGGGAGTGGCGGCATGAGCGTCCTGGTCGACCAAAACACGCGCGTGATCT
>JBEKHQ010000224.1:0-5665 GCA_050012195.1 Bryobacteraceae bacterium
CCTCCAGGAGCGCGTGGAAACTCAAGGTCATTTGATCGACTCCCATATCATGGAGCAGATCTTCGACACGGTGGTGGAGCACCATGGCCGCTTTGAAGTGGAACAATTTCGCATCGGGCGCACCAATAGCGAACCATCCTACCTGCGCCTCAAGGTGGACACCGACGATGCCGAGTCAATGGGCAAAATCCTTTCGCAGTTGCTCGGCTTGGGTTGCGCAATGGTCGATTCCGGCGACGCGGAACTGGCGCCCGTAACGCGCGACTGCTGCGCTCCCGAGGATTTCTATTCCACCACCAACTACCGCACCTACGTACGGCGCGACCAGCAATGGGTGGAGGCGCGCAATCAGCGCATGGACGCGTTGATCGTTGTGGAGGGAGATCAAGCCATGTGCCGGCGGCTTCGCGACATTCGCGCCGGCGATCGGGTGGTCACCGGCATGCGCGGCATTCGCGTGGTTCCCGAATCCAAGGAGCGCGACCGTCTGGCATTCGCCTTCATGAGCAACGGAATTTCGTCCGAGCGCCAGGTGGAGACCGCCGTGAAGCAAACCGCGGCTCTGATTCACAATACTCGGGAAGCCGGTCACAAAATCATCGCCGTCGCGGGCCCGGTGGTGGTTCACACGGGCGGCGTCAGCGCACTGTCCCGCCTTATTCGCGAAGGCTTCGTGAACGCTTTGCTGAGCGGAAACGCGTTGGGCGTCCACGATATCGAAGCCGCACTCTTTGGAACTTCCCTCGGAATCCGTTTGAGCGATGGGCGGCCGGATGAGCACGGGCATCGCAACCACATGCGCGCCATCAACGCCATTTATCATTGCGGCGGCGTTCGCGGCGCTGTGGAGAGCGGGCGTCTCAAAAGCGGCATCCTGTACGAATGTGTTCGCGGAAAAGTGCCGTTCGTATTGGCCGGCAGTCTGCGCGACGACGGCCCGCTGCCCGATACGCTCACTGACATGAATCAAGCCCAGGATGCGTATGCCGCCGAATTGCAAGGCGCGGGTCTGGTTTTGTGCCTGGGCTCCATGCTGCACTCTATCGCGGTGGGCAACATGCTGCCGAGTTGGGTGAAGATCGTGTGTGTGGATATTAATCCGGCGGTGGCGACGAAAGTGAGCGACCGCGGCACCGGCCAGGCGGTCGGAGTGGTGACGGATGTCGGTCTGTTCCTAGATTTGCTGGCGCGAACGTTGATTCCAGCATGAAACGCCAATATTCCGATCGGCACGCCCGCGCCGGAGTGCACGCCAAACTGCCCGAAATCGAAACCTGGGAAAACCAATACCCCGGATACGAAATCGAAATCGTGCTTCCGGAATTCACATCCGTCTGTCCCAAGACCGGATTGCCCGATCATGGCGAACTGACGCTCCGCTACGCGCCCGACCAGCTGTGTTTGGAACTGAAGTCGCTCAAGATGTACATGCTGGCGTACCGCAATCTCGGCATCTTCCAGGAAAATGTGGTGAACCGCTTTTTGCAGGACGTGGTGAGCGCCTGCCGTCCCTTGTCGGCCACGGTATCCGGAGAGTTCACGCCGCGCGGCGGAGTTTTCACCAGGATCACGGCCAGTTGGAACAAGGCGGAAAGCAAAGGGAAACATGGATCCAAAAGGTGAGGAACTCGCGGCGGTAATCGCGGAGATTCGCGAGCGGGTCCGCGCCGGCAATCGCAACGGGGGCGGGGCCGGTGATGTTCCGTTGCCCGATCTTACTCCGTTACTGCACGCGCGGGACGCGGCCGAGAGCAAAGTGGCCAGCATCGGAACGGTGAATCCGCGACCGCCGGGAATGGTCAATTCGCTGGCCCAGAGCGTGAAGCGCTTGGTGGCGCGGGCGCTTGATTGGCACGTTCGCGAGCAGGTGGAGTTCAATCGAGCGGCGATGGCGTGCGTGCAGGCTACGCTCGAGGCTTTGGCCGAATCCAACCGATGTTTGGCCGCGCTTCCGGAGCTCCGCGAAGAGGCGCGTCAGCTCAAGGATATCCGCGCGCGGTGGTCGGAGTGGCATGTCCACTGGGAAAAAACACTGGGGGACACCGAGATCCACTTTCTGCGGAGCATCGCCGAGCTGCAGGCCGCCTTCCAACATCGCGTCACGTTGATGGACGCTTACTACCGGGAGCAAATGAAAGCTCAGCACAGCGATTACGAAGGTGCGCTCGCCCGTACCACCGTCGACATCCAGAAACGCCTGTGGGACGACTTGGCTCGCGCCAAAACACAATACGACAACTTGATTTATAGCGAGCTGCGCTTGCTGCGCCAGAAGGCTTCTTTCGCGAAGGCAACCGTTCCGGCGGCGCAAAGCGCGCCCGAGAAGCCCGAAGAAACGTTCCAGATCGATTGGCTGAAATTCGCCGAGAGATTTCGCGGCTCGGAAGCGTTCGTTCGCGAGCGCCAGGGGTTATACGCCGCGCGATTTCTCCAAAATGCTCCGGTGCTTGACCTGGGCTGCGGCCGAGGGGAAATGCTGGAGGTTTTGCGCGATGCCGGTATCGCGGCGCACGGCATCGATCTCAACGACGATTCCATCGCGCTGTGTCTCGGCAAAGGCCTGGATGTCGAAAAAGCCGATCTCATCGATTACCTGACCGCGCTCCCGACCGCCTCGCTGGGCGGCGCGGTGTGTTGCCAGGTGGTGGAGCACCTGCCGCCCGCGCGCGTGCTCGCGATGATTCGCCTGCTGCGCGACAAGCTGCGTCCCGGTGGATTGGTGGCGATTGAAACGCCGAATCCCGAATGCCTCGCGATCTTCGCTACTCACTTCTACATCGACCCGACGCATCGTCATCCCATTCCGCCTCCGCTCTTGAGCTTCTATTTGGAGGAATCGGGGCTGGGTGGGATCGAAATCGAGCGGCTCTCGCCGGCCATCGAAAGCATGCCGGCGCTGGCCGAGTTGCCGGAGGCGTTTCGCACCGAGTTCTTCGGGGCCCTGGATTACGTGGCTTTTGCCACGCGGCTGGGCTGACCGATCAGTTCCCGGTAGAGCTCGGCCTGCCGCGCCGCGATCGTGTCCCAATTGAACTCTCGTTCCACGGTTCGACGCGCCTGGCGTTCGATGGACCGCCGCTTGTTCGGGTCTTGGATCAGCTCGGCGATGGCTCGCCCCATTTTCTCCGGGGTTTCAGCGACGATCACGTCCTCGCCTGGATGCAAATCCAAGCCATGGATTCCCGCAGGCGTGCTCACGATCGCTTTCCCCATCGCCATCGCTTCCATGATCTTAATATTCGTCCCGGCCGAAGCGACCAGCGGCGCGACCACGATGATGGCCCGTTCGTAGGCGGGCCGCACATCCTCGACAAAGTCCTCCACTTCGATCCCGGGTTGCGCCAAATCCAGTTGCACGCGATCCCGATAGCGGTCCAGAAAATATTGCGGGCGCGCGCCCGCGATGACGTGCAGCGTGGGGTGGAGCGATTCCAGTTTCGGCCAGACCATTCGCAGAAAGAAGTCGGCCGCCAGCACATTCGGCAAGTGCGCGAAAGAGCCGATAAACAGCAGCCGACGGGGCTCCGCCGGGCGATCTGTTGGACGGAACCGGTCGAGATCGACGCCGTTTGGCAGGCATTTTATTCTCGCGGGCGGCGCACCCAGGCTGGCGGCGAGCTGGCGGTCGCGTTCCGACATGGTAACCAAGCGATCCACACGCCGCCACGCCGCAATCTCGAACGGGATCCAGCGGCGCAGTTGGCGCCGGAGCTCCCAGTCATCGCCCTGCTCCAACAACTGCCGATAAAGATCGAGGGTGATGTCGTGTTCCACCAGGATGGTTTTCGCCGGCGCGCAATCGGCGGCGTACTGCGCCATTTGCGTGAACTCGAGTTGAACGATCGACGGCCGCCATTTCCGAACGGTTTGACGCAGAGCAGCGTGGAAAGCGGGTGCGTCGAATTCTTCCACGACGTCGGGGCGGTTCGTCGAGGGCAATAGATGCGTCCCGGAGCGTTTCACCAGCACCAGTTCGCGGCAGATGTCCAATAGTTCGGTCGGCGCCTGGGCCGGCCAGTCCGCAAACGTGACCAGCACCAGATCGAACACTTCGGCGGCGCGTCGCATGAGGTTAAACATCCGAACCGCTCCCCCGTGCGCGAGAGGATAGGGCAGGTAGGGACTCGCCACCATCACCACCGGCCGATCGCGCGACGCGCGCCCGGGCATCATGCAGATCTGTCCGCTGCCCAGAGCGAGAATTTCGCTTTCCGCGAGGACGCGTCTCGGGGCTCGCGTTGTCCACAATGGCGCGCGCCAAGCTTGCGCCAACGCGGAAGCGGCCGCGCGGTTGGGCGACTGCGTCGCGGTCAGCAGATTCAATCGCAGGATCGCTGCCTTCCAAGTCTTGCGAAACGCGCGGGCGTCGGTAATGGCCCGCGCCACAAACCGCAGGTAGTTCAACTCGAGAATTTGATCCAGATAATCGCTAGAGAAATAGCGCGAAGTTGTCGCGCGATGCTCGTGGACCACGCGCGCTCCGGCCACGAACACAGAAGGCCAGCCTTGCCTCCAGCCGCGGAATCCGAGATCGAGGTCTTCCACGTAAGCCGGTTCATACACTTCGTCCAGGCCGCGCAACGCAGCCAGCTTCGCGGCGTCGAACAGCGAGCAGCCGCCGCTGCCGTAGAGCACGTAGCTCAGATCCTCGCCCGCAACCGGCAGGTCGCAGCGCAGCGGAAAGTCGGCCGGTTTCCGGTCGCTCGAAAACGGCAACACCGCCTTGCCGGTCTCTTCGCGGCGTAACCCCGGGGGAAAAAAGATCTGCGCCGTCGCGCAAAACAGGTTGGGCACTCTATCGAACGCCGTCAGCAGAGCGCGAAAGAAGCCTTCCTCGATGAGCATGTCGTTGTTCAGCATGCAAACATGCGAGCAACGCGCGCGCCGGAGCCCAGAGTTAACGGCGCGAGCGAACGAGAGCGGGTGAGCGCTCTGCTCGATTGCGACGGCGGGATAGCATTGCCGAAGGAAGTCCGGCGTGCCGTCGTCGGAGCCGTTGTCCACGACAATAATCTCGCCGCCGATTTCAGCGATCTGACGCGCCACTTCGGGCAGCAATCGGGCCAACAAATCGCGGCCATTTCGTGAAGGGACGATCACCGATATGCCGCGCGCGCGCCCGGCGTCGCTGGTCGCGGCCAGCGGAGGCTCGGCCGCTGGAATCGCCCACTTCGCCGCGGCCGCCAGCGCGCCTCCCAACCTGGCGAGCATAATCCTCAGGGGTCGCGCAAACGCGCGGGGATGGATTAGCCGCCAAAGCAACGTATACGTTGCGCCGCCGGGCGAAAATTCCCAGACCAGAAGATTGCGCATCCGCCACGCCAGATGCCGGACGATGGTGAAGGCCGATTGCGGCCGGAGCATGAAATGGCCGAAGCCTTCGTTAAACGCGAGAAAGTTCCAGGGCGCCAGGAGAAAGGCGATAAAGCGCATCCGCCAGTACGGCATGCGCGGCTGCAGGATCACGGCGCAGAGTCGGATATTCTTGTCTCGAAAATGCCAGCGGCACAGCGCCAGGTTCTCCCACAAGCCCCGCGATACTGGAAACGGTATCCATCGCGAATGGTCCGGCGGAAACTCGGAGACCACCACCCACGGAAGTTCCGCCGGAACATACGCGATGGATACCGTTTCCAGTATCGCGGGGCTTGTGGGAGAACCTGGC
>JBEKHQ010000225.1:0-5656 GCA_050012195.1 Bryobacteraceae bacterium
CGCGCAAGTCCGCGACACTGGACGCGTTCACCTTCGCCGCCGCGCTGACGCCCTCTTTCTCGGCGTCCGCAAGAAGGACCGCCCGCCCGAAGTTGGCGCCGCTCTCGCCGATCACGCGCTGGAACAGGCCTTTGTCGAGCGGAGAAGCCATCAGGTAGTTCACCGCCGACGAACCCGCGGATTCCCCGAAAATCGTAACTCGCTTGGGGTCTCCTCCGAACGCCGCGATGTTCGCATTCACCCACTTCAGCGCCGCCACCATATCGAGCAATCCGTAGTTTCCGGAGGAATGGACATCGGACTCCTTCGTCAACTCGGGATGCGCGAAGAATCCGAAGATACCGAGGCGATAGTTGATGGTCACCACCACGACGCCTTTCGTGGCGAGTACTCCGCCGTCGTAGGTGGGAGTGGCGCCGGTACCGCGTGTATAACCGCCGCCGTGAATCCAGACCATTACCGGGCGGCGATCCTTGGCTGTACTGGCGGCGGTCCAAACATTGAGGTAGAGGCAATCCTCACCTTTCGGTTTGGGCGCCGAATAGTACGGCGAGTTCTCCGGATACGGCACTTGCATGCATTCGTTCGAAAATTCGGTGGCTTGCCGGACGCCGGTCCAGGGAGTGGTCGGCCGCGGCGCTTTCCAGCGCAGATCGCCCACGGGCGGCTGAGCGTAAGGAATGCCTTTGTACACGCGCACGGACGGATTGTCGCCAGGAACGCCGGCGACAGGCCCACGATCTGTCTGGACTGGATCTTGCAGAGCGGCGAGGGGCAGCGCCAGAACAGAAAGCGCCAGGCCAATAGAGACTACGCGGTTCATCGATTCCTCCTGAACTCTTCGGTTCATGATAGCAATCGGGGCGGCGGTACAGTGAAAAGCAGGGAGACCCGCATGTACCACTACGATCCGCGGACTGCGCTCGAGGAGTTACAGGAAGACGCGACGCTGCCGAGCCCGGTCCACATTCGCGACATGATCATTCGCTCCAGGCTGGAACCGGACCAGGCGCTGGCGTTGAACCAGAAGTTTCAAACCTATTTGCAGGCCTTCGGCGAAGCGCAGCAGGCCGCCAGGACCTTGCTGGAACAATTGGCCGCGCACGCCGGCTAGCTGTTCTAATCAGTGCGCAGCGCCACTACCGGATCGACGCGTGCCGCCCGACGCGCCGGGATCACGCAGCCGAGCGCGCCCGCGAGCACAAGAACCGAAACGACTCCCAGAAATGTGATTGGATCGCTGGGCGAGACCCCGACCAGCGCGGCCCGCAGCGCCCTGGTAGCGGCGAAGGCCAGCGGCAGCCCCACTGCCAGTCCGATGGCGATCCGCCGCATGCATTCCGCCAGCACCAGTCTAACGATGTCTCCCGCAGTTCCTCCCACGGCCATCCTGACTCCAATCTCGCGAGTGCGTCGGCTGACGGAATGCGCAATCACGGCATACAGCCCGACCGCGGCCAACATGAGCGCGATGGCGGCGAAGATCGTAAACATGATGGTCCATGAGCCGGTCTCCAGCCGGCTCATCGCGATTCGGTCTTCCAGAGTTCGCACGTCGTACACCGGCAGATTCTCATCCAGGCTCTGCACTTCGCGTCGGAACGCCGATGCGAGCGGAGCGGGCGGAACGCCGGTGCGCGCAACGATGAATATGTCGCGCTGGGGATCGGCCGCAAAGGGAAGGTAGATCAAAGGATCGCGTTGCAAGGGTCGGCGAAAATTCTGCTGGATGTCGGGGACGATCCCGATCACCGTCAGCCACGGCTGTGGCTCAGTTCCGCGCACCAGCCGGAGATGCTTGCCGATCGGGTCTTCGGCGGGCCAATGCTCGGCCGCGAAACTTTGGTTGACGATCACTACCGGAGAACCGGCGGCGCCGTCCGAATCCACGAAGAGGCGGCCGCGCCACGGCGCAACTTGCATCACGCGGAAGTAGTCCGCGCCAATAACCAAGCCGCCTGTAGCCGGAAGGTGACCGGGATCGGCTGGTGTCGCGCCATCCAGTTCGTACTGGAAATCGGCCCATCCCGTGCTGGGAAGCTCCGATGCTAGCGCCGCAGACTGAACTCCGGGCAGAGACTCCAGCTTGGCCTTCAGCCGTTGATGGAACAAAATCTCGTCTGACGCGCGCGGATACTTCGCCTCGGGCAAGTTGATGTGCATGCTGAGGACGTTCGAAGAGTTTACACCGATCGGCGCGGCGTATACGTTCACCGCGCTGTGAATCATGAGTCCCGCTCCAGTGAGCAGCACGATGCACAGCGCCATTTCACAAACCACCAGGAGGCTCGCAAGATAACGCCCGCGCCTTCCTCCTGTGGCCGCATGCCCGCCATCCTTCACCGCGCTCGCGACGTCTAGTTTCGACAGACGCAGCGCCGGCGCGAGTCCGAAGAGTATCCCCGACCCGATGGAGATGGCCGCCAGGTACAGGAATGCCCGAGTATTCATCGAGAATTCGATCCAGGAGGGCCGCGGCGAATGCGAGCTGCTGATGTCGAACCAGCGCAACCCGGCCAGCGCGAGCAGCCAGCCGACGAAGCCGGCCGCGATCGACAACAGGACGCTTTCGATCAGGAGCTGCCGGATAATGCGCGCGCGCCCGGCGCCGATCGCGACTCGGATGGAAATCTCACGCGCACGAGCGGCGGCGCGCGCAAGCAACAAATTAGCCACGTCGGCGCACGCAATCAGCAGTACAAATCCAACCGCGAACAACATCGCGACCAGCAGCGGCCTGGCATTGTAGATGCCGATGATCTCGAGTAACGGGCGGACATCGGCCACCAAGCCCTTATACGCCGCCTGATCCTTGGATGCGAGACGGTGCGCGATGGTGTCCATTTCGGCGCGCGCCGAGGCGAGTTTCACGCCGTCGCCCAGGCGTCCGAACAGAAACAGATTTTGTGCGTTGCGGCCGGCGGGCAGATCGGGCTGAGCCAGCGGTGTCCAGAGGTCGGTGTCCTCGGGGAACCGCATGTTGCGCGGCATCACGCCGATGATGGTGCGGGGCACTTCGTCGACGCGCACGGTGCGTCCAAGGATGGTCGGATCCTTCCCGTAGCGGCCCTGCCAAACGTGGTAGGCCAGCATCAGCACGCGCGGCGCGTCCCCGCGTTCGTCGCCGGCCGTGAAATCCCGTCCGAGCGCGGGCTTGGTTCCGGCCACCGAGAAGCCGTTGGTGGACATTTGCACGCAGGCGTACCGTTCCGGAAGCCCGCTCTGATCGCTCACATTAGCCGAGACGAAGCGGTAGGCGGCCAGGCTTGGGATCGACTTCAGCTCCGATCGGAAATCCTCGAAATCCGAATAGGATTGCGAGAATTGATCGCGCCCCGATGCATCGGTTGCACTGATGAGAACCAGCCGCTCGATGTGATCCACTCCCGCGTCGAACCGCAGCGCGCTCGCCACCACCGTGTAGACCGTGGTGTTGATTCCGATGCCCACCGCCAAGGCCGCAATCGCCACGATGGTAAACGCCGGAGCCTTGGCCAGCGTGCGGAGCGCGTAGCGGATGTCCTGCCAGCAAGTTTCGAGCAAGGTGAACGTCCACAATTCGCGGCAGGTTTCCTTGAGCGCGGTCGGATTTCCGAAGCGGCGGCGTGCTTCGGGTACACCGCCAGTATCCGCAGCCTGCATGTCGAGATGGAAAGCCAGCTCGTCTTCGAGGTCGCGATCCAGTTGACGGCGGCGCGCAAGAAAACCGAGCCGTTTTAAAAATCGGCTGAAACGGCGGTTGCTCGCTCCCATAGACTCTTGATGGGAGTATGCGCCAACAACGCCGCCCTGTCAAGCCGGTAGTGGCTTGCGAGTTATTTCGTGATGGTGCCGCAGGCGATGCGGTCGCCCGCGTTGCCGGCTGGGTCGCTCTTGCCGTCGTCGGCCTTGGCGTGGACCATCAGCGCCGTGCCGCCATTGGCGAATACGGAATTGGGGCCGTCGCCCAAAGTTACGCGCGGATCTTCGACGGTGACTTTCGCAGTGCCGTTAGCTTTCACGGTGAAATTCGGCATGTCGCCGTTGTGCGGTCCCTCTGGATTCTGCAATCCGTGGTGTTTGCCATCGGGATTGAAGTGGCCGCCCGCGGTGGTGAACGCGGGTCCTTCGCACTTAGCCACTTGGTGGATGTGCACGGCGTGCTCGCCGGGCGGCAGGTTCTTGAGATCCAGTTTGATTCTTACTCCGCTGCCCGCCGCGGAGATGGTGGCGGTTCCCACGCTTTGTCCTTGCCCGTTCTTCACCTCAACCTTGACGGCTTTGCTCGCCGCGAATACGGCGATACCGGCCAGACCTACGACCGCGACCGCAACCATTCGTTTCGTCATGAAATTGCCTCCAAACAATCCTCTCACGATTCGCCGCGGATTGCCAAAGGCCGCCTCCTCGGAAGATCAGCCGCCGGCTTCGGTTCGGAGCTAAAATCACGTCTTGAAGCGAAAAATCTTAGGCGCCGCGCTGGCAGCCGGGCAATGGAACGGCGAGGTAGTGCCCGGGCTACGCGAGTGGATCATGAATCGCCGCAGAATTCCGGTGGCCGATTACGAGCAACTCGCCGCGCGATTGGATCCCGAGAAATTCGACGCCGGCCAGCAGTTGACGCTCGAAGTTGGGTCGCAGAAACTGGAGGCACTGTTGGCCGATGGCGGCAAGGAGCAGGACCCGAACGATCCTCATTGGCTCCGGGTGGTTTCGAAGATAGGGCGCATTCGCTTGGAGAAATCGGGCGCTTACGACGCCGCGCTGAGGACCAACAGCATTCCCGCGGGCCAGAGATTCGGCCTGACGTTAGTCGTGATCCGGCTGGTGCCCGTAAAACAGCCGTGATCAAGGCACTGATGTTCGATCTCGGCAATGTCATTATTCCGTTCGATTTCAAACGCGCCTATGCCAGGATCGGGCCGCTCACCAAGCTAGCCCCCGCCGAGATACCGGCCCGGCTCCGCTCCACCGACCTGGTGTATCGATTCGAAACTGGACGCGTAAGTTCGGAGCGCTTCGTGGAAGAGCTGGGGACTTTGTTGTAATTAAAGATAACATATTCGGAATTCCGCGACATTTGGAGCTGCATTTTTCTTCCGGGGACGCTGATCGAGGAATCGTTTCTGGCCTCGCTCGCTCGGCGATATTCAATGATCCTGCTTTCCAACACCAATCCGATCCATTTCGAGATGGTGCTTGCGAATTATCCGCTGCTTCGGTGCTTCCAAAAATTCGTGTTGTCGTATGAAGTCGGAGCGACGAAGCCGGCGGCTAGAATCTATCAAGAGGCGATTTCGCGCGCCGGATGTCCGGCCGAGGAGTGCTTCTTCACTGACGATATTCTGATCAATGTGGAGGCCGCCCGCGGGCAAGGAATAGACGCGGTGCAATTTCAGTCGGCCAGCCAACTGGAGAGCGAACTCGCCTCCCGGGGTCTCCTCTAGATGCCGACAAGGAGCGACGTTGCATGAAATGGAAATTCGCGATTGCGTCCGCGATGATGGCGGCGGCCTGCGCGCAGGTGACCGTGCAGGTGGGGGGAAGGCCAGTGGGCACGCGTAGTGTTTTGAACTTGAACCCTGGAGCGGGAATGCTGGAATCATGCGTGGACAACGCCGCCAACAGTCGCGTGGATTGCACGCCATCGGTCAATTCCGCGGTGCTCGTAACTCAC
>JBEKHQ010000226.1:0-6107 GCA_050012195.1 Bryobacteraceae bacterium
TTCGCCGGTCCCTGCTATCCTAAGGTTCAGCGACGTCGCCAAAGGAGAATTCACATGGGCTGTGGCAGCGGGATGGTCGGTCCGCGAGTCGAAGAAACAGGCGGCCGGAAAGTTTTCTGCGTAAAATTCCAGAAGGAAATGCAGGGGCTGGACGAAGCTCCGTTCGACAGTCATCCGCTCGGCCAGCGCATCTATGAGAATGTCTCCAAGGAAGCCTGGAAAATGTGGCTGGAGCAGATGAAGATGATCATGAACGAGTACCGTCTGAATCTCGGCACCCAGGAAGCGCAGGAGTTCCTGCTGAAGCAAATGGAAGATTACTTCTTCGGCGAGGGCGCTACACTCCCGCCCGGCTACGTCCCGCCCAAGTCGAAAAACTAAACGACTCTAAGCGCGGCCGCGATTTCGAAACGCAACTGTTCGTGCGCCAGCCGCAGCGCACGTTCCACCGCATCCGCCGATTCGCCGCGAGCGAATATGAACCCCAGGTAACTGTTGCCCTCCGGCAGTGGAACCAGCTTCTGACCCTGCTTAGCGGTGATGATCACGTCCTCGATCAACGGCAACGCGCGCGCCTCCGCAACGCCCTCGACGCTGGCATAAATCCCCTCCCTCGGGATCGGAATCATCATGACACCCGCCGCATCCGCCGGCATCGGAATGGCCGACACATCTTCACCGGCCGCGTGCCGCAGAATCAATTCTTCCAGTCCCGGAAGCACGCGTGCGCACAGCCCGCCGATCGGCCGCGCGGCCACTTCCAGCATCCATACGCCGCTACCGTTCACTCTCATTTCGGCATGCACCGGTCCATGCGTTAGGCCCAGCGCCCCGATCGCCGCTTCCGCGGTCTGAACGATCTCGGCCTGGATCTGATCGCTCGCGCGCGACGGCGTAACGTAAATGGTCTCCTCGAAATACGGACCATCCAGCGGGTCCGGTTTATCGAACACCGCCAGAACGCGCAACCGCCCGTCCAGCAGAATCCCTTCGAGCGCGAACTCGCGGCCTTCGATGAAGTTCTCGATTTGGATGAAGCCGTTCCGCGCTTCCTTGAACCGCGCGATTTCCGGTTCCTCCAGCAGCTTCGCGATGCGGCGAAACGCGGCCACGAATTCCCGACGATCATTCGCGCGGATCACTCCGCGGCTGGCCGAAAGTCCGAGCGGCTTCAGGACCGCGGGATAACGCGCGCTGTCCGCGGCGTGCTCGGCGCCGTCCGCTATAGCCACGCGAGCAAACTCCGGAACCAACAATCCCGCCGCTCGAAAACGCTCCCGCGCCAGAAACTTATCGCGCGCCGCCAAAACCGAATCCTGTGAGTTATACGGGATCTTCAAACGCTCGGCCGCCGAAGCCGCGATGTGAGCCGGACCGTCGCCCAGCGCTACGATGCCGTCCACTCGCGGCCCTTGCGCCACCACTTCGGCCGCCTGCGCCGGATCTTCGAACCGCAGGGCTATCGCCTGATCGCCCCACGGATCATCCAGCACATGGCAACGATCGGTCCCGAGCGCCAGGTCGAACCCCAGCCGCTCGGCGGCTTCGGCGAAGACGCGCGTCTGATAGCCCGTGGTCGGGCCAACCAACAGCAGCTTTTTGCGAATGAGAACGTCGCGCCCCGCCATATCAGCTATCATAATGACGTTTGACATGAGCGAAGTTGCCGATCTCCTGGAACGTTATCGACGGGGCGCCGAAATGGTCGCGGTCTCCATCACCGGCGCGGCTGGTTCGGAAGTGGACTACGCGCCCCAGCCTGGACAATGGACCATCCGCCAGATCGTCGCCCACCTGGCCGACGCGGAAATCGTCGGAACCATGCGGCTCCGCCAAGTGATCGCGGAAGAAAATCCACCGCTCCAGGCCTTCGATCAGGCTGCCTGGGCCAACAATCTCGATTACTCCCGACGCAAACCCTCGCAATCGCTCGAAACCTTTCGCCGCATTCGATCGGAAAATTACGAGCTGCTCAAGGAGCTGCCTGAAACGGCATTCGAGCGCGTGGGAATCCATTCCGAGCGCGGCCCCCTCACTTTGAAACAATTGCTCCACGGCTACGCGGAACATGCCGAAAACCACGCGGCGCAGCTCCGCGCCCGTCGCGCCGAATTCAAAACCTTCAAGGCTGGTTCCAAATGAAAATCCTTACTCGCCGCCGCGCAATCCCCGCCGCCTGCGTCCTGCCGGCGTTCTGCCTTCTGCTGACCGCCGCCACCGACTTCACCGCCGAGGGCCAGCGCTGGTGGGCCCACATCGAATTCCTGGCCAACGATAACCTGCAAGGCCGCGACACTGGAAGCGAGGGCCATCTCAAGGCCGCCCGTTACATTGCCGGCGAGCTCGAACGTTATGGACTCGCCCCCGCCGGAACCAACGGATATTTCCAGCCGGTCAAGTTCGACGTAAAGCAAATCGTCGAAGATCAATCCAGCCTCTCTCTGGTCCGCAATGGAAAAGCCGAAAAATTGAAGCTGGGCGAGGACGCCAATCTCTCGCTTCGAGGCGACATCCAGGAGAACACCGACGCGGGCGCGGTATTTGCCGGTTACGGCTTGAAGATTCCCGAAAAGGATTACGACGATCTCAAAGGCCTGGATGTCAAAGGCAAGATCGTCGTTTATCTTTCGGGCGGTCCGGCGTCCATTGCGGGACCGCTCAAATCCCACTATTCCTCAGGCGGCGAGCGCTGGAAATACCTGAAGGCCGCGGGCGCCGTCGGAATCGCAAGCATCCAGAATCCCAAGTCCATGGACATCCCCTGGGCGCGCGCCAGCCTCGCCCGCTTTATGCCATCCATGAACCTGGCTGATCCGTCGCTCGACGAAAGCGCGGGCCTGCGGCTCGCTGTAACGATCAATGCCGAACACGCCGACAAGTTCTTCCAAGGCTCCGGCCATAGCATCGCCGAGATTCTCGCGGACGCCGACCACGACCGCCCCTTGCCCCACTTCGCCGTCCCCGCCCTGGTCCGCGCGCACGTCCAGTTAAAAAAATGGCAGGTCGAATCACAAAACGTCGCCGGACTCCTGGCCGGCACGGATCCCAAATTGAAGAACGAATACGTCGTGCTCACCGCGCATCTGGACCACGTCGGCGTCGGCCAGCCCATCAACGGCGACAGCATCTACAACGGCGCCATGGACGACGGCTCCGGCATCGCGTCCATCCTCGAAATCGGGCGGTTGATGCACGAATCCAAAGCCAAGCTCCGGCGTTCCGTGCTCATCCTCGCCGTCACCGGAGAAGAGAAGGGATTGCAGGGCTCCCGCTATTTCGCCGCGCATCCCACCGTCAACGGGAAAGAGATCGTGGCCGACATCAACCTGGACATGTTCCTGCCGCTGCATCCGCTGCATTACATCGAGGTCCAAGGGCTGGGCGAGTCGTCGCTCGGCAACGATATCCGCGCCGTCGCCAACGCCGCGGGCGTCGAAGTCCAAGCCGACAAGGAACCGCAGCGCAATCTCTTTATCCGCAGCGACCAATACAGCTTCATCCGCCATGGCATCCCGGCGCTCGCGTTCAAGTTCGGCTACCTGCCCGGCTCACCCGAGGAAAAGCTCCACAAGGATTGGCTGATCTATCGCTATCACGCGCCCTCGGACGATTTGAATCAGCCCGTGGACAAAGCCGCGGCCGCTCAGTTCGACGATATTATTCTGAATCTGGCGGAGCGCGTAGCCAACGCCTCCGGCCGCCCGCAGTGGAACCCGGATAGCTTCTTCCGACGGTTCGCCGGTGACTGAAAAAATCGCACTCCTGCGTAAGCTGCACGGCGGACCCCGCATCCTGGTCCTTCCGAATGCCTGGGATGTCGCGAGCGCGCGTATTTTCGAGAGCGCCGGCTTTCCCGCCATCGCCACCACCAGCGCGGGCGTTGCGAACTCGCTCGGTTATCCCGACGTGCAAAAAATCCGCCGCGGCGAAATGCTGGGCGTTATCGAGCGAATCGTAAAATCGCTTGACGTGCCGGTTACCGGCGACGTCGAAGCGGGCTATGACGATCCGCTCGCGACGGCCTTGGCTCTCGTCAACATGGGCGCCGCTGGAATGAACCTGGAAGACAGCCTGGGCGAAACAGGGACCCTAGCCGACATCGCCGCGCAAGTCCGTGTCATCGAACAAATCCGCGCGAAAACCGATCTCGTCATCAACGCCCGCAGCGATGTCTATTTGATGGCTGTCGGCGACTCCGCCACCCGCTTCGATCGAATCGTCGAACGGCTGAACGCCTACCGCAAAGCCGGAGCGGATTGTTTATTCGCCCCCGGCGTTCGCGACGCGGAAACCATCGGCAAACTCGCTCGCGCCGTCGACGGTCCGTTGAACATCCTCGCCGGCGCGGGAACTCCAACGGTGGCGGAACTCGAGCGGCTGGGCGTCGCGCGCGTCAGCGTCGGATCGGGACCGATGCGCGCATGCATGGGCCTCACCCAGCGCATCGCCAAAGAGCTGCTGGAGCAAGGAACCTATTCTTCATTCACCGACGGTGCGATCCAGTATCCGGCCGCCAACCGTCTCTTCGGAGGCTAAAGATGAAAACCGTGCCCGTAATTTGCGCCT
The DNA here is from genome assembly GCA_050012195.1 of Bryobacteraceae bacterium. Taxonomy (GTDB): domain Bacteria; phylum Acidobacteriota; class Terriglobia; order Bryobacterales; family Bryobacteraceae; genus Palsa-89. The sequence goes on from JBEKHQ010000226.1 coordinate 4,567, forward strand.
GCCTGGCGCTGTTCGCGAACGCAATGGTCCTGCTCGCTCAGCCGCCCGCTAAGGCGGTTGTCTCCGGCCCGGTCGGCCCCAGTCCGTACGATATCGTCCGCGGCTGGCACAAGCCGTTCGCGCAACCGGGCTTCGCGTTCGGCGGCAACTCGGGCGTATTCGCCGAATCGCCCGACCGCATCCTCGTCGCGCAGCGCGGCGAGACCCGGCTTCCCAATCCCGTTCCGCCTGGATACCTCGGCTTCGCCGGCTCGATCGGGATCAATGTGCTCACCGCCACCGATCTTCGCGTCTGGCGCAACTGCCTCTACACGCTGGACGCCGACGGTAACGTCAAAGAGCGTTGGACGCAGTGGGATTCGCTCTGCGAGGGCTCGCCCGGACCCGGACCTCATCGGCTACGCATCAGCCCCTACGATCCCGAACATCGCGTTTGGGTGATCAACGAGACGTTCAGCACCATCTACATTTTTTCCAACGACGGCAGCAAGCTTCTGAAGACCCTCGGCGAGAAAAATGTCGAAGGGACGGACGGCAAGCACTTCGGCAAACCGCAGGATGTCGCTTTTCTCCCCGACGGCAGGATACTAATCGCGGACGGCCTGGATAACCACCGCGTCATGATCCTCGACCGCGACTTGAATTACATCGGCGAATTCGGCGGCCACGGCACAGGGCCCGGCCAGTTCAATGCCGTGCATGCCGTCGCCGTCGGCCCCGAAGGGCGGATCTTCGCGCTCGATCGTTCGGGTGGCCGCATCAACGTCTTTCGGACCACCTCCGATCCAGCGAAAGTCGACTTCGTGGAGGCGTTCCCCGGTTTCTCCTTACCGCTCGACATCATCGTCAACGACGACTGCATCTGGGTGACCGACCTCAATCCCCTCCGGTTCAACAAGCTCGATTTCAAGGGCAATCATCTCTACACCTGGATGGTGCCGAAGGACCTGCCGGACGGCTATCTCGAGGTCCACACCTTCAGCGTCGATTCGAAGGGCAACTTGTACGGCGGCGACAATCAGTACGGCCGCACGCAGAAGTTCGTGCCGAAGCCCGGCGCCGACGCGAAACTACTCATCGGCCAACCGTAGCACTTCTGCGATTTCGTTGTAATCCATCCCCTCGTATTTGTGCATGAGGACCGCGGACAACTGTTTCGGCGGAAGCGATTCGATGGCGTCCTGGATCTCCTTCGAGAGATCTCGCTCCATCAAGCGCTGATCCGCGCGCGGCGTCCGGTCGGAAAGCTCCATCCTGCGGAGGTGGAGCAGTTCCTCGTCCAGCCGCAAATGTCCGGCTTCGCGTCGCGTGTCCCTGCGCCAGTTCAGCGCTACGTTGGTGGTTATGCGAAACAGCCAAGTGGCGAACTTGGCGCCCGGCCGATACCTGCTCCGGGAGCGATACACGCGCAGGAACACGTCCTGCGCCAATTCCTCGGCGATAGCCCAATTGCGAACCAGCCGATAAAGATGATTGACAACCGGCGCGCGGTGACGATCCAGAAGAATCGCGAAGCTCGGGTCGTCGCCCGCCGACACCTT
>JBEKHQ010000227.1:0-5654 GCA_050012195.1 Bryobacteraceae bacterium
GTCGATGATGAGCTTACCGGTAATCTTACCCTGTGCTTCCCCGGTCCCTTTCGACATACTGACGGCTACCCCCGCTTTGATTTCGACGCAGCGCGGGGGGACGCCGGTTTCCTGATATCAATAAGACTTGACCATAATCGAGCTGATCGGCGCTGCTTCGCTGTGCGCCTGGGCATACCTGGTTTTCGGCCGCGGCGGGTTCTGGCGCATCCGGGAAACGCCGGTTCCTCCGCTGGTTGCGGCGGATAAGTCGGTCGCGGTAGTCATACCCGCGAGAAACGAAGAGCGACTGGTGGCGCAGGCTGTAAATTCGTTGATTCAGCAGCGATATCGGGGCCCGCTGCAGATCTTCCTAGTGGATGATCACAGCAGCGATGGAACCGTGGCGGCGGCCGGCACGCACGACCGGCTGACTATCCTCTCCGCACGGGCGCTGCCTGAGGGCTGGACCGGAAAGCTTTGGGCCGTCTCCGAAGGCCTGGCGCGAGCGGCGGCGACGAATCCGGATTATATTCTTTTAACGGACGCCGACGTCGTCCATGCGCCCGACAGCGTTGCCGGACTGGTAGCGCGCGCCGAAGCCGGGAATCTGGACCTGGTGTCATTCATAGTGAAACTCCAGTGCAGCTCGTTCGCGGAACGAGCGATGATTCCGGCTTTTGTCTTTTTCTTTTTCATGCTCTATCCGCCGGCCTGGATCGCGAGCGGCCGCCGTGGAACCGCGGGCGCGGCGGGCGGTTGCATCCTGATACGGCCTTCCGCGCTCCGACGGATCGGAGGAATCGAAGCCATTCGCGGCGAACTGATCGACGATTGCGCGCTGGCCCGAGCCGTCAAGACAAGTGCGAATATCTGGCTGGGTGTCGCGCGCGAGACGCGCAGCATCCGGGACTATCGTACCTTTGCCGACGTTCGCAGGATGATTTCCCGAACGGCGTTCACGCAGCTCAATCACTCGGTTTTCTTGCTGGTTGGAACGATCGCGGGGATGGCGGTAGTCTACCTGGCGCCGCCTTTGTTGCCGCTCACGCGCGATCCCGTCGCGGCCATCTGCGGGATCGGCGCTTGGGCGTTGATGACGATCTCGTATATTCCGGTGCTGCGGTTCTATCGCCGGTCGATTGTTTGGGCGCCTTTCCTTCCGCTGGTTGCGCTCTTCTATCTGATTGCGACTGTGGAATCCGCGGTGCTCTACTGGCGCGGCAGCGGCGGCGAATGGAAGGATCGCGTGCAGGACGCGAGATAGGTCACCGCTCGAGTTTGTAGATCGCGACGCCGCTCAGAAGCTTGGGATAGAAATCGGTGGATTTCTGCGGCATGACGCCGCCGGAGAACGCGACACCCGACACCTGCCGAATGGTGGTGGGTTCGAGCAGAAACGCAATCTCGGCGGCGCCCTCGCGAACCTTCGAGTAGGCCGCGTCGAGGCCGCGCACGTATTCGAGATATTTCTGCTCTCGAACGGCTTCCTCGCCGACTCCGAGCCGACGCTCGAGCAATTCTTCATGCAGCACTTGTACATCCAGTTCGCCCGGTTTGCGCTCTCGTTCATACAGCCAGACTTCGCCGGATCGAAGCGCAATGCCGATGCGGATCAGGCCGGGCGCGGGCGCGCGAAAGAGCCAGCGAAGTTCATCCAACGAGCTTAGCCGCCGCGCTTGGATCTGGGCGAGAAACGCGGCGCCCTGGAAGCTCGCGAGGCCGCTCACGACTCGGTGAGTGGCTAGAATCTCCAGGCCGGGCGAATGCATGTTGACGAACGTCATCATGACCTTCTCGGCGTCCTTCCAGCCTGGGCTTTCGTTTCGAAACGCCAGCGCGGTCTCGTAGCGATGGTGCCCATCGGCGATCAAGAGCTTCTTGGCGGACATCAACTCCTGAATGCGCGCGATTGTGAGTTGATCGGAAATTTTCCAAACACGATGCAGCGCATTGTACTCGTCTTCCACGGAGAGCGTGGCGCTGCCCGCGGACGCCTGGTCCAGGATCTTATCGATGCTCAGATCCGGATCGGGATAGAGCATGAAGATTTGTCCAAAATGGGCGTGAGTATGGCGCAGAAGCTCCAGGCGATCCTTTTTCGGCCCTGATAATGTCTGCTCGTGCCGATGCACCACGCCGGCGGAATAATCTTCGACGGCCCCCAGTCCGATGAAACCTTTCCGCTCCAGCGTTTCTCCGGTATCGGGGACGGTGAACCGTTGGAAGTATGCGTACAGACTCGGCGCTGTTTCCCGCTCCAAAACATGTTCCTCGATCCAAGCGTTCAGAAGCGAGGCGGCGCGCGTGTAAACGTTTTCGCGATCGGAATCGGACGGGAGTTTCTCGCCCAGAATAATCCGCACCAGGTTGTAGGGACTGAGCGACAGATAACGCGCCTGCATGGCGGCGGAAATCTTGTCGTAGGGTTGCGTGAGCAGGTTCTCCGGAGCGCCTGCTTTCGCGCTGTAGCGATAGGGCTGGAAAGGGAAGATGCGCGCCAAGAGACAGGATAGCAAGCGTCTCTGCCGACCGAGCGCGCGTTGCGAATTATGCTCCGAGCAACTGGGGCAGCCTGGAAAGTTCCGCCTTCGCGGAGTCGTTGGGAACCGAGCATCCCGGCGCCAGGATGAACTTCTTGCCCGCGGCGCGCGAGGCCGCCTCCCATTGGGGCTTCAAATCCGACGGGCTGAGTTTGCGGTAGTTCACCTCGTCGATGCCGCCCATGATGGTCTGGGAGTATTGGCGGCGGACGTCGGAAATCGGAATGAGGGAGACGTGCATCGAATAGTTGAACACGGGCGCCGGCCAATCGTGAAAGAAGGCCAGATATTCGGGTTCCACGTGCACATGCAGGATGTTCAGCTTCGCGCTCGAAGTGGCGTCCAGGATGCGCTTATCGAAGGGCGCGCTGAATTTCCGATAATCCGCGGTTGACATTTCATCCTTCTTCGCATTGGCAACGGCCAGCAATACGCCCGCGGCGCCGGCCGCCAACGCACGCTTGGCGTGGTTGATTTCCGACTTCGTGATCACGTCCAGAGCGTCCAGCAGCGCTTGCGGATTCTCGGTCTTGAGCCGGTTCACTTCTTGGGTGGACGAAAGCTTTTCCGCCACATTCCAGGGATTGAAGATCGTTTCAACGTAATAAGCGTCGCCCCGCAATCCCTCGCGGATCAGGTCCAGGGCTTGCAATTGTTGCGGAAACGGATTGCTCTCGACTTTCAGTTCGTACCATTTGCCGTTGGGCTTAGGGTATGGAAAATCGCTCATCACCTTGACGATGTCGGTGCGATACTCGCGATGGAAATCGAGTGTAGCCTGAGCGTGCGCCTGAGGCGTGGTCAGACCGAAATGATGCCAGAAGCTGAACGGAGGCCGGTCCACATCCGCGCCCTGAAGCGCTCGATCGACGCGCTCTTTGTGCGTCAGTCCGGCGCCTGCGGCGGCAAACGGCGCGGCCGCGGCAGCCAGCAAAAAATGTCGTCTCAACATGCTGTGGTCATTCCTTTCGTTCGCTCACCCGGGATACGGGTAGCCCTTCGCGAGCACCTGCTTCAGCTCATCATCATAGCCGTAAATGTCATCGAAAAATCGTACCCGGCCATCCGGATCGACGATCGCTGTAGCATACAGGATCAGCACCGGGATTGGCTTGGTAAGGTTGACCTGCAGATTGTCCTTTCCAGTCGCCATGGCGGCCTCGGCTCGTTCGACGCTCCAATCGGGCTTGTCGCGCAACACCCATGCGGCCATTTCCGCCGGCCTCTCCACCCGAATGCAGCCGTGGCTGAAATCCCGGCGAGTCTGCGAAAACAATTGCGGCGCCGGCGTACTGTGCAGGTAGACGTTGTACTCGTTGGGGAACATCAATTTCACCAGACCCAGGGAATTGGTGGGTCCCGGCTTCTGCCGCACTTCTAGCTTTCCGGAACGCAGTTGCGCCAGCACCTCATCCGTGATGGCGCCCGAAGCGACCACTTCTCCCGCCGGCGTGACCACTTCGAATCCTTTCTTGGCGATGTAGTCGCGGTCTTTCTGGATGGCGGGCACGATCTCCGAGCGCTGGATGCTGGGCGGAACGTTCCAGTACGGGCGGAAGATCACGAACCGCATGTCTTGTTCGAAGACGGGCGTCTTGTGGTGGAATGCCTTGCCGACGATCACGTTCATCGAGAGCGCCGGGTTTCCGCTGTCGTCGTAGGCGCGGAGGCGGAACTCTGGAATATTGACGACGATGCGCGGTTCGTTGAACCGGTCAGGCAGCCAGCGCCAGCGCTCCAACACGAGACGCAATTGGTCGAGGCGTTGGCTCAGCGGAGTATTCAGGCGTTGCAGCGTCGGCTCGTCCAATCTGCCGTCCGGCTTCAGGCCGTGGCGGCTCTGAAAGCTCTTCACCGCGTCCACCAGCGCGCCTTGGTACAGATCGGAATCCACGGCGACAGTCGCGTTCTCGGGCAGATCGCCCACCAGGCGCAGCAGGCGCGTCAATCGCGGGATGCCGTCGTACGGACTCCCCGGCGCAATTGACTTTTTCGAAACTGGAAGCTGCTCGCCGTCGTCTTGCGGCGCCAGCCGCAGGTAGCGCTGCAACGCTTCCAGAGTGCGGTTGTAGCCGGCAAAGGGCGGCCCGATGTGCGCCAGTTCCGTCTTCACATCGCCGTCGACCAGCCGTCCACGCAGAAAAGCGGGCAAGTCGTACTTCTTCTCTTCGACATTGAGACCGAACTTGAAGTGCTCAGGATTGACCCTTCCAATATGACAATCGGAAATGTAGCGCATCAAGCAAACCGTGAGCGCCGCATCGAACGTTGCGCCGTCGCCGGCGGCACGCGACTCTTGAAGGCGAGCGATCCGATCGGCCCAGCGGGAGCCGTCATAATCCTCGGGGTCGAGACCTTGCGTGTCCGCCTGCTTCAGAATGTCGAGGACTGCCAGCGCCTGAGGAGTTGGCCTGCCATCTCGAATCCACGCCGGGGCGAAGTTGGACGGCTGATAGAAATTCTGCACGTGCTGGCGATAGTCGGAAAAATCCGGCCATCGAAGGCCCGCCATTTGACCGGCCGAAGCGATCGCGCGCAGCTGGTCGGAGGCCCCGCCCTGCTGCGCAACGCCCGGGCCGGCGAGCGCGCCCAGGATCAGCAGGCAAAGCGACGCTGACGGCCAGCGTCCGCGGATCACGATTTTAGTTCCGCCCATGGTTGTATTATCTCGCGCGTGTGGGCGCCTTTCGTCTATCGTCGCATGACGAAGACCGTCTCAAGCAGCGCGCTAGCACCGTTCCACACGATCTGCACGCCGATGCAAAGGAGAATGAACGAAGATAGGCGAATGATGATGTTCATTGCGGTATCTCCCACGGCGCGCCCGATGGGCTCGGCGAAGCGATAGGTCAGGAAGATGATAAGTGCCATTATTGCGCAACCCAGCACCGCCGCCGCAACCAGAGTCCAACGAGCTCCGCCTCCGGGCGCCCGGTTTGCGCCCACCGCGATCGCCACCGAAATCGACCCGGGTCCCACAGTCAGCGGCATCGTCAGTGGATAGAACGCGCGGCTCGACAAATAGAGATACGACGCCTGCGGCGACTTCGGAGGAGATCCATGGGCCTTGCCGTCGTCATCCGGCCGATTCAGGAGTTGCCATCCAACCACGGTGACGAGCAAGCCGCCACC
>JBEKHQ010000228.1:0-6635 GCA_050012195.1 Bryobacteraceae bacterium
TGTTGTTGCAACGATAAAATGTCCCCTTAACTGCAACGATAATCTGTCACCCCTGTTGAAATGAAATTTGGATCTCCCCTTTCCCGTTTCCCCTCCGGGGAAAGCTGGGGCGGGCGGGTTCCCCCCACGCCGGAGGGCACGTCGAGCGCCAGCAAAAAAGCGCTGGCACTGCCGTGCAACCGGCTCCCCCCGCAAGAGGGCTCCGCCCCCTTGCGTATCCCCCGTCGTGCTTCATCGGACTGCCAGGGCCTCCCGTCCAGAGAAGGAATAAATGCGCGGTTGCTTTTTCTTTCGCTCGGCGGGCCGCCGCGGTGCCAAGCCGGGGGCATAGTCCAATGGCAGCTGCATCGAGAACAGATCTTGTTGCCCGTGCCAGACGTGCAGTTCCCCATTTAGCTGATGCGACAGTTCCACGCGCACTCCGGCATAGCCCTGCCCATCCTTGCGCGCCGGCAACTGGATGGACCGCGCCCCGAAATCCACCACATGGTCTTTGCCCACTACCCGCTCGTAGCGCAGACTGAATAGCCGGTCCCAGTTCAGCTTTTTGCTCAACGGCCGGAAATCGTTGGCCGTTTCGCGCGCTGCGACTGCAAAGCGCTGGTTGTAGTCCTCACGGAAGGTTTCTAGCACCTGGTTGGCTTGCTCCAACGTCGCTGCGCCGGCCAATCGTAGTTCACTTTTCAAGCGGTCCTGAAACGTCTTCCATAGCCGTTCGATCCGCCCCTTGGCCTGGGGGCTCAGCGCTCGAATCGACTGGATTCCCAGCTCTTCCAGCACTCGACCGAGCTGCGTCGGTGTTTGCCGTCCGGCTATCTGCTCTTCCAGCGTCCAGTGTTTATCGTTGCGCTGAAACGTCCCGTGCTGGTCCCGATACAGACTCAGCGGCACTCCCTGCCGCTCCACCACCGCACGCAGTTGCCGCAGATATCCCAGCGTGTCCTCATGTTCCAACTGAAACGCGCTCGCTAGCACTTGCCCGGTCGCATCGTCTTGATAGCCGATCAATGTCAACGCTGGCCCACGCCCCTCCAGCCAATCTTCCCGGCTGGCGTCGGTTAACACCATCATGCCCAGCCGCGGCTTGCGTTCCCGCCGCGCTCGGTACTTACGCGCTCGCCTCCGCTGCGGACTCCGCAGCTTGGCTCGGCGCAATAGCCGCCGCACGAAGCCGGCGTACTTGTTGCGCGCCAGTTCGACGATCCGCTTCTTCACTGCCTCGCTGATCGCCCAGGGCCTCGGCCGTCCACGATTACGGTGCCGTACCCAATCCACCTGATCGGCTTGGTAGCGGCCCTTCAGCCGTTTCACCTGTCGCGTGCTCAGTTCCAGCAAACCGCTCGCCTCGCCGACCGTGATTCGACCCTGGACCGCGTTCTCGATTACCTTCACCCTTTGCAGTTCGTTCTGGCTCAACTCGATCACCCCTCAGCTTCCCAAGGGGTGACATAGTTTCGTTGCAGTTATGGGGTGACATTATTTTGGAGCATCTACATAGGACTGTGGTTTCATTGACCCCCGGTCTTCGAAGCGATACACTTGGCTATTGACTCCCGCTTGGAAAATCGCAGGGTTGCAAATCTAGAAACTCGCCAGGAGGCCCGCTAGTGTCACAAAAAATGCGCCATATCTTTACCTCAGAGTCGGTAACCGAGGGACATCCCGACAAAATGGCGGACCAGATTTCGGATGCCGTCCTGGACGCCGTCTTGAAGGACGATCCCAAGGGCCGCGTGGCCTGCGAGGTGCTGGTGACCACCGGCATCTGCGTGGTTTCGGGCGAGATCACCACCACCACTTATGTCGATGTCCCGCGCCTGGCGCGCAGCGTCATCGACGATATCGGCTATTCCGACGCCGCCTTCGGCTTCGACAGCAAAACCTGCGGCATTATCAATTCCATTCAAAGCCAATCGCCCGATATCGCCATGGGCGTCGATACCGGCGGCGCGGGCGATCAGGGCCTGATGTTCGGATTCGCCTGCGACGAAACGCCCGAGCTGATGCCCTTGCCGATCATGCTGGCTCACAAGCTGGTTCGCCAGTTGAGCGAAGTCCGGCGCGCCTCCAAGCTCGATTTCCTCCGCCCGGACGGCAAGAGCCAGGTGAGCGTCGAATACGACGGCAACCGGCCCAAGCGAATCGACGCCGTAGTGGTCTCCACGCAGCACGACGATAAAATCTCCACCGAGGAGCTGCGCGCCCAGGTGAAGAAGCACATCATCGACGCCGTCATTCCCTCGAATTTGGTGGATTCTTCCACCAAATACCACATCAATCCCACCGGCCGGTTCGTGATCGGCGGACCGCACGGCGACACCGGACTCACGGGCCGCAAGATCATCGTCGATACCTACGGCGGCATGGGCCGGCACGGCGGCGGCGCGTTTTCCGGAAAGGATCCAACCAAGGTCGATCGTTCCGCTTGCTACATGGCCCGCTACGTCGCCAAGAACCTGGTCGCCGCCGGATTAGCGACGCGCTGCGAAGTCCAGTTGGCCTACGCCATTGGCGTCGCCGAGCCGGTTTCGGTGATGGTCAACACGTTCGGCACCGGCGTCGTCGAAGAGGAGCGCCTGGTCGAAATGATTCGAGAACAATTCCCGCTCACGCCCAAGGGAATGATTGATCACCTGAACCTTCGCCAACCCATCTATCGGAAAACCGCCTCTTTCGGCCACTTCGGGCGAACCGAGCCGAGTTTCACCTGGGAAGCCCCGGATAAAGCCGAAGCCCTGAAGGAAACCAGCCGCGCCGCCGTCTCGGTGCGTTAAGTCATTTTCGAAATCGAGGAATTCATGTCAACCACGACCGCTACTATCGCTTGTGACGTAAAGGATCTCGCGCTGGCCGATCTCGGCAAGCGGCGCATCGAATGGGCATTTCAATCGATGCCGGTCCTGCAAACCATCCGCAAACAGTTCATTAAATCCCAGCCGCTCGCCGGCATCCGAGTGGCGGCTTGCCTGCACGTCACCACCGAAACCGCCAACCTGATGATCACCCTCCGGGACGGCGGCGCCAATATCGTTCTGTGCGCGTCGAATCCCTTGTCCACGCAGGACGACGTAGCCTCCAGTTTGGTGCGCGATTACAATATCCCCGTCTACGCTATCAAAGGCGAAAACAACGACGTTTATTACTCGCACATCCTGACCGCGCTCGATCATCGTCCGCAATTCACCATGGACGATGGCGCGGACCTGGTCACCATTCTGCACACCAAGCGCAAGGACCTGCTCGAGCACGTGATCGGCGGCACCGAAGAGACCACCACCGGCGTGATCCGTCTGCGCGCCATGGCCAAGGACAACGTACTCCCTTACCCGATCGTAGCCGTCAACGACGCCCTCACCAAGCACCTCTTCGATAACCGCTATGGGACCGGCCAGAGCACCATCGACGGCATCATTCGGGCCACCAACGTTCTGCTCGCCGGCATGACCGTCGTCGTGGCCGGATATGGCTGGTGCGGACGCGGCGTCGCCATGCGCGCCCGGGGCCTCGGCGCCAATGTCATCGTCACCGAGATCGACCCGACCAAGGCCATTGAGGCCGTCATGGACGGCTACCGCGTGATGTCCATGCAAGAGGCCGCCGCCATCGGCGATCTTTTCATAACGCTCACCGGCAACAAGAACGTCATCGCCCGCGATCATTTCGAGCGCCTGAGGAATGGCGCGATCCTCGCCAATTCCGGCCACTTCAACGTCGAAATCGATCTCGAAACGCTGGCTAAGCTCGCCTCCAGCCGCCGCCCCACGCGCGAGTTCGTCGAAGAGTTCGTCATGCGCGACGGGCGCAGAATCTACGTGCTCGGTGAAGGCCGCCTCATCAACCTCGCCGCCGCCGAGGGCCATCCGGCCTCCGTGATGGATATGAGCTTCGCCAACCAGGCGCTTTCCGCCGAATACATGGTCAAGAATCATGCTTCTCTCGAGAAGAAGGTTTACCCCGTCCCCGAAGAGCTCGACAAGCAGGTGGCGAAAATGAAGCTCGAGTCGATGGGCGTAAAAATCGATCGCCTCACGCTCGAGCAGGAGCACTACCTGGCAAGCTGGTCCGAAGGAACGTAGAATGGAGTTGGGGATTCGCGATTGACGCTCCGAGCGGAGCCTTCGCCCGTCGCCCCTCCATTCAACCATGCTCCTTGAAGGCTGCAAGCACGAAATCGAGATCAGCGTTCCCGTTGACGAAATCACCCGCGAGACCGATCGCGTGGTCGCCAATATCCAGCAAAAAGCCCGGCTGCCGGGCTTCCGTCCCGGCAAAGCCCCGGCCAGCCTGATTCGCGCCAAGTTCGCCAAGCAGGTGCGCGAGGATGTGCTCGAAAGCCTGCTCCCCAAGTACTTCGACAAAAAGGTGCAGGAAGAAGAGCTGCACGTCGTCGGACGGCCCAGCGTCAAGGATGTCCAGTTCAAGGACGGCGAACCGCTGCGCTTCAAGGCCGAATTCGAAGTCGCGCCCGATTTCGAGCTCGGCGAATACCGCGGCATTGCCATCCACTACAGCGAGCCGCAAGTTACCGAAGAGGACGTCGCCAAGCGCGTCGAGGAAATCCGCGACCAGAAGGCTCAGTTCGTCAACGTCGATCCCCGACCCATCGCAGATGGAGACTTCGCCGTGGTTTCGCTCGACAGCCTGGCCGGCGCCGAACCGCCCATCCACCAGGAAGAACTGCTGCTGCACGTCGGCGACGAGAAAACCATGGCGTCCTTCTCCGAAGCCCTTCCCGGCATGTCGCCCGACGAAGAAAAAGAGTTCGACGTTACCTATCCGGACGATTATGGCCAAGAGCGGCTGTCCGGAAAAACCGTGCGGTTCCGCATGCAGCTCAAGATGATCCGCACCAAGGAACTGCCCGAGCTGAACGACGAATTCGCCCAGGACTTAGGCGACTATCCCACTTTGAACGATCTTCGCGAGGCGATCCGAAAGTCGATTTTCCACGATCGCGAATTCCTGGCCCAGCAGAAAGCCAAGGACGAGCTGGTGGACAAACTGGTCGAGTCCCACGACTTTCCGGTGCCCGACGCGTACGTCGAGCGCCAGATCGAAACTCAATTGGAGCAGCAGTTCCGGTCGCTGGCCGAGCGCGGAGTCGATCCTGCCAAGCTCCAAATCGATTGGGCGAAGCTCAAGGAATCCCAGCGCCCCAAAGCGGTGCACGACGTCAAGGGGAGCCTGCTGATCGATAAGATCGCCGATCGCGAGTCGATCAACACCACGCAGGACGAAGTCGATCAAGAAGTGCAGCGTATCGCCAAGCAGCAGCGCGAGCCTGTGGCCGCCACCCGCAAGAAGCTGGAGAAGGACGGGATCATCGGAAGGATCGCCCATCAGATCCGCACTAATAAGACGCTGAATTTCCTGTTTGAGCAGGCCCGCAAGGAAGCCGGCGAGCCGGAGCCGAAGGCAGCCGAGCCGGAAGCTGAGCAAGCCTAGGTGGGTCCTAAGGCAAGCCGTTTCCTGATGAGCGGAATCCAGTTTGTCACCGATGAAACGGCCGCAAGGTAGGCGTTCTAATCGACCTAAAAAAACACTGGGCCATCTGGGAGGACTTCTGGGACGGTCTTGTGTCTGAGTCGCGCCGGAAGGAAAAAGGCATTCCGTACGAACAATACCGCGCAACCCGCCTGAAACGCACCCGCCCGCGCGGTTAGGTGTCTCCCGAAATCAAGACAGTCGGCGGCGCAAAAAGGAACGGTCACGCCAGATTTTCCAGATCGACCTTCAACGCCGCAGCCAACTTTTTCAAAGTGCCGATTCCACCCCGCTTGTGTCCCGACTCGATCGCCGCAATCATCGGGCGCGATACCTTGGATTTCTTCGCCAGGACTTCCTGGGTCAACCCTCGATATTCCCGCCAGATTTTCACCGTGCTTTCCCCGGCCATACGCCGTTCGATGATTTCAAAGGGTATCAGTTCGTCCTCGCCGCGCTCAAGGCGCGCCTTCGCCGCATCATAGGCCCTTAGGTCGGAAAGCATCTCCGCGTCGTCCATGAGCTTTTTCAGCTCGCTCATTGGCAATACTGCAAACTCCTTCCCATGCCGGGTGATCTTTTCAACGCGCATCAGTAGACTCCTCCTCTCGGCCCCACTTCCAAAACCAGCATCACAAAACGGTCGTCCCGCAGTTCGTATATGACCCGCCAGTCGCCCACTCTTAGCCGGTAACCTTCGCGGCCCTGGAGCTTGGTGAGGTTGTGGTTCGGCGCATAGGGATTAGACGCAACTTCCCGAATCTTCCCCTGAATCCGCTTCCGCCAATTCGACGAAAGCTTCGCCAAGCCCTTATCGAACGATCTGGTCGTGACGACCCTGTACATCCTCCGGGCCTGCCGTTGTTACTAATGGAAACAATTATATCAAACCCCCGGTCGCGAAACTGGCCGCTGGCAGTCGCTATCAAACCAGGATCAAACCTAACCCGTGCGACAATCAGACTGGGAACCGCCCCAACCTCCCGGCTCAGTAACCAGGAATGCAATCCGCCCAGCCGCGATGCCCGATACGATTTTGATAAAACGAAACCCTCAGGAGCGGTATCCGTTCACCCCAGCCCATGAAAATGTGTGCGAGGGTGAGGATAGGCGGGAGGAAGGGGCCGGATTGGGTAATGGAGCAGTAGAAC
>JBEKHQ010000229.1:0-5647 GCA_050012195.1 Bryobacteraceae bacterium
CCGCTGGTGTGGGACGTGTTCGCGGTCACTACCTACCTCACCGTTTCGCTGATCTTTTGGTTTATCGGATTGGTGCCCGATCTCGCCACCATGCGCGATCGCGCCAAGCAGCAATGGCAGAAAGTGACCTTCGGCATGCTCGCCATGGGTTGGCGCGGATCGGTCAAACACTGGGCGCGATATCAGATGGCGTACTTGCTGCTCGGCGGTTTGGCGACGCCGCTGGTGGTTTCTGTGCACACCGTGGTCAGCTTCGACTTCGCTATCAGCTTGATGCCGGGCTGGCACACCACCATCTTCCCGCCCTATTTCGTCGCGGGCGCGATTTATTCCGGTTTCGCCATGGTGGTAACGCTCGCCATTCCAACTCGCAAATGGTTCCACCTGGAAGACCTCATCACCATGCGCCACCTGGACTGCATGGCTAAGCTGATGCTCGGCACCGGTTTGATCGTCGCCTACGGTTACATGATGGAAGCGTTCATGTCGTGGTACAGCGGCAACCCGCATGAGATGTTCATGTATCACAACCGCGCCACCGGTCCTTACGCGTATTACTTCTGGGCTTTGGTTTTGTGCAATATTTTGATTCCCCAATGGCTGTGGTTGAGGAGTACTCGCCAAAGCATTCCGCGCTTGTTTTTTGTCGCCATCGTGGTGAACATCGGCATGTGGCTGGAGCGTTTCATTATCGTCATTACCAGTCTGCACCGCGATTTCCTGCCGTCTTCGTGGGGCATGTATTATCCGACGCAATGGGACTGGGCGGTGCTATCCGGCACCATCGGATTCTTCCTGGTCCTGATGATCCTGTTCGTCCGCGTGCTGCCCGCGATATCAATCTTCGAGGTGCGCGAAGTGCTCCACCACCTGGCTCCCCACGTGGCGGATGACAGCGACCTGGCGCCTCAACCGGGCGTGGGAGATTAGTATGAGCGAGACCTTCTGGGACAGACACGGCGTTTACGGCATGATGGCCCAGTTCGAAGATCCCGAGCAGTTGCTCGAAGCCGCCAACCGCGCCTATGGCGCCGGATATCGCAATATGGATGCCTACACGCCCATGCCCATCGATGGATTGGCGGAGGCCGTCGGCTTCCGGCGCAACTGGGTATCGCTCATCGTTCTGGTGGGCGGATTGTGCGGCGCCGTCGGCGGATTCGGTCTGCTGTGGTGGATTTCCGTCATCGCCTATCCGCACAATGTCGGCGGACGCCCGTTCGGCAGTTGGCCCATGTACATCCCCATCACGTTCGAGTGCACGGTGCTACTGGCTGCGCTGAGTT
Organism: Bryobacteraceae bacterium; assembly: GCA_050012195.1. Classification (GTDB taxonomy): domain Bacteria; phylum Acidobacteriota; class Terriglobia; order Bryobacterales; family Bryobacteraceae; genus Palsa-89. The sequence continues at coordinate 1,287 of JBEKHQ010000229.1, forward strand.
CCGTGGTCGGCATGTTGGCGCTTAATAAGCTGCCGATGCCGTATCATCCGGTGTTCAACGTCGAGTCGTTCGCTAAGCGCGCCTCCATCGATCGATTCTTCCTCTGTATCGAAGCTTCCGATCCGAAATTCGATCGCATCCAGACGCGGGCGTTCCTGGAGGAACTGCATCCGGAAGAGGTGGCCGACGTTGAGAAATAGAATCTCCATCTCCATCGCCGGCACCTTCGCGCTGCTGGTCGCCTTGACCGCTTGCCGGCAGGACATGCAGGATCAGCCGCGCTACAAGCCGCTGGCCGTCAGCGATTTCTTCGCGGATCATCGCTCGGCGCGCCCGAAGGTGGAGGGGACGGTCGCGCGAAGCCAACTGCGCATCGACGAAGCTCGCTACGTGGGCAAGATCAACGGCGAGGATATCGATCAGTTTCCCATCCCCATCGCCAAGGCCGATATCGAGCGCGGCCAGAATCGGTTCAACGTCTACTGTACGCCTTGCCACGGCCGCGACGGCGACGGCAACGGCATGGTGGTGTTGCGCGGTTTCCGCCAACCGCCCTCCTACTACAGCGACAAACTCAGGCAAGCGCCGGTGGGCCATTTCTTCGACGTGATCACGAACGGTTTCGGCTCCATGCCGAGTTACGCCTCGCGCGTGAATCCGGACGACCGCTGGCGCGTCATCGCTTATATCCGCGCTTTACAATTGAGCCAGACCGCCACGCTCAGCGACGTGCCCGCCGATCAGCGGCAGAATCTTCCAGTCGAACCTCCTCCGCGCGGTTTGAATCAAGGCCCGCAGCCTCAGGTTCCCGGATTGCCGGCCGCCGAGCCTCAACCCGCTGCTTCCCCCGAAACCAGCGACCCAAGAGCCAATCCGACGGAGACGAAACCGGCGGCCAAGCAAGGAGCAAAGCAATGAGCCCCAGCGAATCGCTCCGGCCCGACATGGATCGCGCGCAGCGCAACGCGCTGATCGTCGGCATCCTCGCGCTCGCCATCAGTCTGCTGGGATTGTTCGGGAAAAACCCGGAGCGCTTCTGGCAATCGTATCTGTTCGGCTATATTTTCTGGACCGGCTTGGCGCTCGGCTGCCTCGGCATATTCTTCCTCCACAATGTTGTGGGTGGAAACTGGGGCGTAGTAATCCGCCGCTTCGTGGAATCCGGCCTGCAGACCATTGTACTCAACGCGGTTTTTGCCATTCCCATCTTGTTCGCGCTGAAAACGCTGTACTCCTGGACCAATCCCGAGGTCCGGGCGCACGATTTCGCGGTCGGACACAAAGCCGCTTACATGAATGAGCCGTTCTTCATCGCCCGGACGGTGCTGTTTTACTTGATTTGGTACTTCTCCGGACGCGCGATTCTGCGCATGGCGAACGAGCACGATCGCACCGGGAGCGCCGCGCTGTTCCGCAAAATCAAAGCCCGCAGCGCGCCGGCCCTGCTGGTCTTCGTGCTGACGACCACCTACGCTTTCATTGACTGGATCATGTCGCTCGAGCCCAACTGGTATTCCACCATCTACCCGTGGATGTTCACCGTCGGCCAAGTGCTGCTGACCTTCGCGTTCATGATCGCGTTGTTGGTGCTCTTTTCCAAGCGGGAGCCCTTCTTGAGCTTTGTTAAGCCCCAGCATTATCACGACCTCGGCAATCTGATGCTGGCTTTCACGATGCTCTGGGCCTACATGTCGTTTGCCCAGTTGCTCATCATCTGGGCCGAAAACCTGCCGGACGAAATCCCGTGGTACGTGCGGCGCTTCAGCGGCGGATGGGGATACGTTGCCTGGACCATTTCGATTTTCGCGTTCTGCGTTCCTTTCTTTCTGCTGTTGATGCGCTTCATCAAGAAGAATCCGAAGCTGCTGCGCGCGGTGGCCATCTGGACCATAGTGCTGCGCATTCTGGATGTATTCTGGATTGTGGAGCCCGCTTTCCGGCAGCGAGGAATCGCAGTGTACTGGACGGATATCGTTGCGCCGATCGGCTTGGGCGGCCTCTGGATCGCCTTCTTCATTCGCAACTTGAAGTCGAGACCGCTGCTGGTCCCGCACGACCCGCGCAATACTTACGCCAGGGCTCACGGACACTGATATGGAACACGCCAACCAGCCTTCTCCCAACGGTTCCGGGCATGAGCTGCGGGAAGTCAACGTAGGCTTTCTGGTCGGTTCGCTGTTCGCGCTGCTGTTCGGAACATTTCTGGTTTGCATTCTCGTGGTGGGGATTTTTCAATTCTTCGCCCACACTTACGAGACGCAAAAGAACGCGCAGGCCAGCCCGCACCAACTTCCCCCCGAACCGCGCATCGAGGAATATCCATGGAAGCAATTGCAAACGCTGCGGGAGCACGAGGATCACCTACTTAATACCTACGCGGTGATCGATCAGAAGCAAGGCATCGTGCGCGTCCCGGTGGATCGCGCCATCGACATGCTGGCCCAAAAGGGGCTTCCGCATCACGATTATCTGGACGACATTCTGGCGGGCCGAAAGCCTCCCATGCCGCCGCCCGCGCCGCCCGAACCGAAGAAAACGCAAGGAAGTACCAATGCGAAGTAACGTGGGTTTGATCTCAGGCTTGGCGCTGGCCTTAGCGGCCGCGGCGCCCGCTCAACAGTTCGGCTTGCCCGCCATGGTGAAAGGCGTGGGCATCGATCAAAACCTCAACGCGCAAATTCCCCTCGAGCTGACTTTCACCGACGACACGGGACAGACCGTGCGGCTGGGTCAGTATTTCCGGCAGAAGCCGGTGGTGCTGGCGCTGGTGTATTACGAGTGCCCCATGCTGTGCGACATGGTTCTGAACGGTCTCACGCATAGCATGGAAAAGGTCACACTCAATCTCGGCGGCGATTTCGACGTCGTCACCGTCAGCTTCAATCCCAAGGAAACCTGGCAACTGGCCGCGGCCAAGAAAGCGAACTACGTCGAAAAATATCAGCGCAAAGGCGCGGTGGAAGGCTGGCACTTCCTCACCGGCAAGGAAGAGAACATCAAGAAACTCGCCGACACCGCGGGATTCCACTACAAATACGACCCCATCACCAAGCAGTTCGCCCACGCCAGCGGCATCATGGTGCTCACGCCCGAAGGCAAGATCTCGCGCTACTTCTACGGGATTGAGTACAAACCGCGCGACCTTCGCCTGGGCCTGGTGGAAGCGTCCCGGAATAAGATCGGAAATTTTGCCGACGAGGTTTTGCTGTTCTGCTTTCACTACGATCCCATGACCGGCAAATATGGTCCCGTGATCGCGAACGTTACCCGAGTGCTGGCTTCGGCCACCGTGCTGGCGCTCGGCGGATTGATACTCGTGCTGCTGCGGCGGGAACGGCACGCGGATGCCGGGAGGCCCGCCTAACCTCATGCAGATACCTTTGTTTCCAGAAGCCGCTTCCGCCGTCGCCACCCAAGTCGATTATTTGTACTTCTACCTGACCGCGGTCACCATCGTGATGACCGGTCTGATCTTCCTGGTGGTCTTCGCGTTCGCCGTCAAATATCGCCGCAAGTCCGACGACGAGGTCCCCAAGGCCATTCACGGATCGCTGAAGCTGGAAATCGCCTGGTCCATCATCCCGTTCATCGTCATGCTGACGTTCTTCTGGTGGGGCGCGCAAATCTTTTTCGCCAACGCCAGCCCGCCCGCCAACGCGATGGACGTCTACGCGGTGGGCAAACAGTGGATGTGGAAAATACAGTATCCGGAAGGCCAGCGCGAGATCAACGAATTGCACGTGCCGGTGGGACGCCCCGTGAAAATTACGCTGGCATCGGAAGACGTGATCCACAGCTTCTTCATTCCCGCCTTCCGCATCAAGCACGACGTGGTGCCCGGACGATACGACACCATGTGGTTCACCGCCACCAAGCCCGGCCGCTATCATCTGTTCTGCGCCGAGTATTGCGGCACCGAGCATTCCGGCATGGTCGGATGGGTGACCGTGCTGAACGACGCCGACTACGAAAACTGGCTGAGCGGCGGCGGTTCGGAAGGCTCCATGGCGGCGCAAGGAGAAAAGATTTTCGGGCAACTGGGCTGCTCCACCTGCCACCTCCAGGACCAACAGGGGCGCTGCCCCGTTCTGCGCGGCGTCTACGGATCGCGCGTGCAGCTGGACAACGGCAAAACCGTTCTCGCCGACGACGCCTATATCCGCGAATCGATTTTGAATCCGAACGCCAAGATCGTCGCCGGTTTCAAGGCCGACATCATGCCCACGTTCCAGGGCCAGATCAGCGAGGAAGGCCTGCTGCAATTGATCGTGTATATCAAGTCTTTGGCAATCACGGGCAACCCCAGCGCGCCCTCCATCGGGACGGCGGGGCAACCGCCCAACACGGGTATTAAACAATGA
>JBEKHQ010000230.1:0-5644 GCA_050012195.1 Bryobacteraceae bacterium
CGCGGATCGGCGGCCAAAGCGCGAGCGACACCGACGCGCTGGCGCTGCCCGCCCGAGAGTTGCCTGGGATAGCGCGTCAGGAATTCGGCGGGCGCGAGCCCCACTTGCTCCAGCAGCTCGTTAGTTCGAGCCGCGATGCGCTGGGGCGGCCATCCTTCCAGGCGCGGCACCAGGCCCACGTTTTCGGCCACGGTGCGATGCGGAAACAAGCCGACATCCTGGATCACATAGCCGATGCCGCGCCGCAGCCGAATGAGGTCCCACGCGGTGGTGGGCCGGCCTTCCACCAGGACTTCGCCCGAGGTGGGAAACAGGAGGCCGTTCACCATTTTTAGGGCCGTGGTCTTGCCGGCGCCGCTGAGGCCCAGCAGCACCAGCGTTTCTCCCGGCTCGATGCGGAAGCTCACCTCTTCCAGGATCACCCGGCCGTCGACGCAGAACCCGGCGTTGCAAAATTCGACAGCGGCGGCCGGCGTCTCCGCGGGCTCGCCCATCAGCGAACGGTCCACAGACTTTCGGCGAAAGGCCACTTCTGATCCACCCATTGCGCGGCCACATGGAAACCGGTGGCTTCGGCCATCGCAGACAAATCCGCCGGATGGAATTTGTGCGACGATTCCGTCCAGATGGTTTCGTCCGTGCGCAAAGCGACGGCCAGCCCGCACTCGCGGATCTCCACCGTTTGATCGACGCGCGAGCGCAGGTGCATCTCGATGCGGTGCTGCTGCTCGTTCCAACGCGCCTGATGCTCGAATTTGGGAAGCTCGAAAGTCCCGCCGAGTTCGCGATTGATGCGGCCCAGCAGGTTCAGGTTGAAGGCTCCGGTTACGCCGGTGGGATCGTCGTAGGCCGGCAACATTCGTTTGGGTTCCTTGATCAGATCGGCGCCCACCAGCAACGCATCCCCGGGTTCCAGAGCGCGGCGCAAATCGCGCAGGAATTCGAGCGCGCAGGGCGGCTCGAAGTTGCCTATGGTGCTGCCGAGGAACAAGATCAACAGGCCTTCGCCGGCCACGCGCGCGGCTACGGCGCTGGCCAGCCCATCCAGATACGAAGAGGGGAGCGGGCGCACGTCGGCGACGTCGTCCAGCTCGCGCCGGCAGCGCTCCAAGGCTTCCGCGGAAACGTCGATCGGAAAATAGCGCAAGCCGGGATTGGAGGGCCGGAGCGCGGTGAGAATCGGTCGCGTCTTGCGCCCGGCGCCGCTGCCCAATTCGATCACCGTAACGGGCGGCGCGATCAGCTCCGCGATGTCGGCCGCGTGCTCCGCCAGCAAGCGCTCGTCGGCGCGCGTCAGCCCATATTCGGGAAGATACGTGATGGCTTCGAACAGCGCGCTGCCCAGCTCGTCATAGAGATATTTCGAGTGCAGCTCCTTCTGAGGTTTGCGCAGGCCGGCGCACACATCGGCGGCGAATTCCCGGATGCCGCGCGCCAAATCGATTCTACTTTTCGACGGTGCGGAAGCCGGCGTAGACATAGGGGTAGTCGGGTCGAAACCAATTCCGGAAGGAGCGGCGCAGAAAGCACGAATCCGTGCGAGGCGAAGCGCCTTTCATCACATAGTGCGCTTCGTCGAAGAAATTTTTGGAGTAGCCGGGATAAAACGAAAAGGGTTGAAAGCCCGGGAACGGACCAAACTGTGTCGCGGTCCACTCCCATCCGTTTCCAACCAATTGAGAAACGCCGAAGGCGCTGTCGCCGGCGGGATTCGCGTCGACGTCGACGGGATCCCAACCGTGGAAGTCGAAATTCCCGCGGCTCGAATCCGGAGATTCTTCGCCCCACGGGTAGGAGCGTTCCTGGCCGGACGGAGCGCCAAATGCGGCTCGATGGAACTGCGCCTCGGTGGGCAGAGCCCGGCCCGACCAGCGCGCGTATGCGGACGCCTCGGCGTGCGTCACATACACCGGTGCGTTGAGCGGCAGCGGGGCCTCGGCGAACATGCCGCGATAATACCATTCGCCATCGCGCTGGCTCCAGAAGTGCGGCGGCCGGGCGCCCTGGCGGACGAAAGCGAGATACTCGCCATTCGTCACTTTGTACTTGCGGATCTCGAACGCTGGAACTCGAACGCTGTGACGGTCGAACTCGTTATCCCAACCGAATTCGTCAGCCTTCTGGCCGAGGATTGCCTCACCGGCGGGGATTTCGATCCAACTCGATACCAGCGTCCGGCTCGGCAGCCTCGGGATCGGCTGCTCGGCAATTTTCTCCTGGTATGGCAAATTGTGCAGCAGGTAAGCCAGCGTTTCGGCGTGCATCAGCCGGTGCTCGAGAACCACGTGGATCATTTGCTCGGGCGCTTGCGCGAGAACTTCGTCGAGGATTTTACGGACATTGTCGTTGTAAGACCGCACCTCGCGCGGCATCGGCCAGTCGGACGGCTGATCGGAGGGAGCTTGGCCAACGGGCGGATCGATGCCGAACTCGAACAGCCGGTCGAAGTCTGGCTGGAAGGATTGAATTCCCAAGGTTTGGCGGCAGATCTGGTTCCAGTCGAACGCTTCCAGATGCCCCAGATAAAAGATCAGCCGATGACGTTCCGGAACCGGTCTGGAATAGAGCGCGTCGGGTTGCAGGAGTTGGAACAGATCGTCGGTACGCGCCCGCGCCCGCCGCATCCGTTCCGCAAGCACACCAGCCTGCAAGGGTGCCGCCGAGATGGTGCCTCCCGCCATCGCAACTTTAGACTAGCATTCGGCGGGCCGGTAACGGAAGTTGGATGTCCACCTGGGTGCCCGGCAATAAAAAGGCGGCACGGGAATGAACCCGTGCCGGTTGAAGACCAAGTTCGTGGCTAGGAGGTTACTTTGTCGCGGAAGGAGTGTTGGCCGCCGATTGAGAATTCGCGGGATTCCCAGCTTCCCAGGCGCCCTTGTTGCGGTTGGTTTTCCAATACTTATCGCCCCACCAATCGTTAGACGATTGGCTGGAGAGGACGTTCTGCGGACCGGCCTTCATGATGGCGATCATGTTGCGGACATGGTCGGCTTCCTCGGCAGCGAGTTCGAAGTTCAAGGTTCCGGTCGCGCCGGCTTCGTCCTTGAAGTGGACGCTCAGCGTTTCCTTCTTCTTATTGGGATTGAACACCGGCACTGGTATCTTGTGCAGAATATGGTGTCCGTCCGCCTTGCTGATATCGGTTCCGGTGATCTGGTCGTATTCGAGCTCATAGGCCGCGATGCCGCCATAGTTGAATCGCATCTGCTTGCCGTTATTGAAATCGAAGCTGCCGATCGTATTGGCCGGTATGGACTTGACCGTTCCACCGACGTACTCGACGGTATTTGAGGAGCCGCCCATAAGGGCCGGTGGGATGATCGCAAAGACCAGCGCGGAAAGCAGGAATTGACGGGTTCGATTCATGTAGTACCTCTCCTGATAGGTACCATCGGCTCGGACTCCCAAAGACTTTAGGGGCGTAAGTTACACCAAGCCGCCGAGGATGAGCGCGCGCATGACACCATCCTACTTAGGACCGTATTGGCTAAACCGTTTCCAGTGTCAGCGGCCTCGGTTTCCGACCGTCCACGTCTTCGATGCCGTATTCTGACGCGATCGCCGCGGCGAGCAATACTTTGCCAGTACGTTCCATGAGCTTGGCATCACCGCTCAGCGCCACCACTACGCGGCCAGTGAACTCCGGACTCTCGCTGTTCGATAAATCCAACCAACCACCATTGGCGGCAAGCAACACAGCCTCGGTCCGCACCAAGCCCGGATATAGCGAAACAACGGCAACGTTGTGTGGTCGCAGTTCGTGCGCCATATCGGACGTCATCTTGTCGGTGGCAGCTTTGGCGACACCATAAATCACGTTTCCCACGTGCTTCTGCGCGGCCCAGAAGCTAATGTTTACGATTAGTCCTCGCCGCCTCGGCGTCATCATCCTGGCGGCATGCGAGGCGCTCACAAACGCAGCACGTACACCGGCATCCATCATGCTGGTCCATCGGTGATTGGGCTGTTCCCAGAAGGGCGACGGCCAAGTGAAGCTACCGTTCTCGATCATTTTTTCGTAGCCACCCCAGGCTGAGTTGACCAGCACGTCAATACCGCCGGCCTCACTCGCGATTCTGGCGAATGCGTCGGCGGTGTCCCGGTCGCGTAAGTGGTCACATGGGATCCGAACGACGGTGTCGGGAAGGTCCGCCGTCGCAATCGTACGGCCCGTTCCGAAGACCTTGAATCCAGCGCCCGCCAGACTGATCGCCACGCCTCTGCCAACCCCCCGACTTGCCCCGGTTACCAGCGCGATTTGCGTCTCCACTGCCATGGGCTCATTGTGGCGAACAAACAGCGAAGATGTCAACGGAGCCCTACGGAGAAGCCGGAAACTACAATATTAGACAGCATGTCCATCTACGACGAGCGCCGGGAAGAACTGGAAAAGCACGAATTTATGATGGGAGCCGAACGAGGGCGCTTGGCGGTGACGCTCGATCTGCTCACAGACGCGCTGGTCCTGGTGGGCCAACACGGGGTGTACTGTCAGAGCGCTCGTCAGGCCGGCAAGCCCGCCATGGACATCCAGATGATCTCGAAATGCCTGATCGACGCCAAGGAACTCGTATCGGATGTCATGGGCCAGCTCAAACGCAAGCCGTGAGGTTCTTCAAAAGATGAACTTCACGCCCGCCTGAGCCAATCGGGGCGCCGTCGCGTTCACCACCTGGCCGAACGTCGCGCTGCTGATGTTGCCCTCAACGGCCTGCGGTCCAAAGAACTGCGCGTGATTGAATACGTTGAACGCCTCGATCCGGAACTGCATCGATTTCGATTCTGTGAGCCGCACATTCTTGAGCAGCGCCATGTCGAAGTTCTCCATTCCGGGCCCGTGGAAGTAGCGTCGCGACGCGTTGCCGGGAGTGCCTAGCGCGTTCTCGCTAAATAGTCCGGCGTTAAAATACGGCCGGCCGTTTCGCGGATCGTGATTCAGATTGAGAGGGCCGCGAGCGACGTCCGGTTCATCGACGCCATAATTATTGATCCCGTTCGGCTCCGCGCCCAGCAGCGAGTTATCGCCGTAATTGATCAGCGTCACAGGCAGGCCGCTGCTGAAGCGCGCGATTCCGGAGATTTCCCATCCCTGCGTCCAGCGGTTCGTGGCATGGAGAAAACGTTCGAGCGGGATCTGGTAGTTGTAGCTCACGACGAAGTTGTGCGTGATATCGAACGCGGACAGCGCCCTGCTGAGCGAGGGATTGAGCGGGTTCACTTGTTCGCCCAGATTGGACGATTGATCCAGAGACTTGCTGAACGTGTATGCCGCCAGCATCTGCAACGGTCCGCTGGTGTGCCGCAGGGTCACTTGCAGCGAGTTGTAATTGGAGTTGCCGATGGTGGTCTCCGTAGTGTCGCTTCCAAAATTCGATCCCAAAGGACCGCGAGTCCCGTCGATCACCTGGCCCGACGCAGCAGTGAAAACGCCGCTTTCGTTGAAAGGACCGCAGGGCGTTTGACCGGCCGCAAGGTTGGACGGGTTGCTGAGATAGAGACACAGCGCGGGGTTGCCGGGATTTGCTTCCCGCAGCACTAGCAGGTGATGCGCCTCGGTCCCCACGTAGCTGGCGCTGAGCACGGTGTTGCTTCCGAAACCGTGCTCGATCGAGAGCATGTATTCCTCGGTGTAGGGGATTTT
>JBEKHQ010000231.1:0-5628 GCA_050012195.1 Bryobacteraceae bacterium
GGGTCAGATTCGGCAAGGCCGCGACTTTCGAACGTCGCCCTTTCGCGGCGGCGGAGGCGCGAAGTATGTGAAAGCGATTGGGCCCGAGGGCGAGCTGATCGCCATCGGCGAAGCGCGTCTCCCGCATCTTTACCATCCCATCCTGGTGCTATAACGACACGTAAACGCTAATGTTTTCAGCGGCATGAAACAAGTTTAATTCCCTGCCCGGCCGCGGGTCCGATGGGTTGGTTTATGATTCAAGTGTGCGTCTTGCCGCCACGTTACTTCTCGGTGTCATCGGCGTGGCGGGGTTTCAGACGGCCGCTCAGGAAGACCCGGGCGCTCCGGCGCGAGAGAATCCCAAAAGCGAGCCGAAGTACAGCGACACGTTTTCCGGACCCATCATTGAACTGTCCACCGCCAAGATCACCGTGTCGAGAAGCATTTTGGGAAAGCCGGCTGAAAAGCGCACGTTCTGGATCAAATCGGACACCCGGATCGAAGGCAAGCTTCGCCTGAAAGTACGGGTCACAGTTGGATTCGTGACTAGCGACGACGGGGACGTCGCGCGGTTGATCGTGGTGCGCGCCGCGCAGAAAACTCCGCAAGAGAAGAAGTAATCACTTCTTCTTTTTCCTTTTGGCGACCCAACCTTCCTTTACTACTTGGCGGCCGCGGCCGAGCGCCAAGGCTCCGGGCGGAACGGGATCGGTGACGGTCGATCCTGCGCCGATATAGCTCTCCGCCCCGATTTCAAGCGGCGCCACCAACGTCGCGTTGCTGCCGACAAAAGCATCCCGGCCGATCTTGGTGCGATGCTTGCTCGCGCCGTCGTAGTTGCAGGTAATGGTTCCAGCGCCGATGTTGGTCCGTTCGCCGATCTCGGCATCGCCCAGGTAGGCCAGATGGTTCGCTTTCGCTCCGGCGGCGAAACGGGTGTTCTTCAGCTCGACGAAATTTCCGATGCGGGCATCGGCGCCCACTTGCGCGCCGCCTCGCAAACGCGCGAAAGGACCCACCTGCGCCCCGGATTCGATGCTGGAATCCACCACGGATGTGAACGCCGCCACCTCCACACGGTCCGCCAGTTTCGAGTCCCGAACGATGGAACACGCGCCGATGCTGCAATCCTCGCCGATTTCCGAACGGCCGAGAATCTGCGCGAACGCGCCGACCATCGAGTCGCGGCCGATCCGCACGCCGCTATCGATGCTGACGGTCTCCGGCTTTTCGATCGTCACGCCTTCCAGCATCAGTTCGCGAGCTTTTCGATCCCGGAAAATCTTGTCCACTTCGGCCAGCTCGGCGCGCGTATTGATGCCCAGCAACTCGCGGAAGTCCGCTACCTCCAGGGCCTCCACTCGATGACCGGCGCGCACGAGAATTTCCACCAGGTCCGTCAGGTAGTATTCTTGAGCGGGATTGGCGGGCCGAATCTCCTGGATGTGTTTCCACAGCAGCTCCGCGCGGAAGCAGTAGATGCCGGAATTGATGAACGGGATGGCCAGTTGTTCAGTGGTCGCGGCTTTTTGTTCGACGATTGCGCGGATCTCCCCGCGCTCGCCGAAGACAATGCGGCCGTAGCCGGTGGGATCCTCGAGGCGCGTGGTGATCACGGTCGCCGCCGCGTCGCTCGCCCTCTGCCGCCGCAGCAGTTCCGCGAGCGTGGCGCGAGAGATCAGCGGACCGTCGCCATACAGCACTTGCACCAGGCCGGTTTCGGAACTCAGAGCCGCGCGGCAGATGCCCACCGCATGGCCTGTGCCCCGCTGCTCGGTTTGCTCTTCGAAACGAACTCCCAGAGGCGACAAAAGCGCTTTGACTTGCTCGGCCTGATGTCCGACGACCACCGTGACACGCTCCGGGGATGTAATCCCAAGCGCGGTATTGACCACATGTTCGATGAGCGTAAGCCCTCCGGCGCGATGCAGCACTTTGGCGCGTTTGGACTTCATCCGCGTCCCCAGGCCCGCCGCCAGGATCACCACGTTCAGGGGCGACTGCATGCCGGATTCCAGCTATTTTGCTCCCAGCATGTGAAGTTTGGCGCGCCTGCCGCGTCCGCGCCGCGCCAGCTCCATGGCGACGTCGGCGGTGGCGCGGGGATCGTGGCGAACGATCTCGCCCTCGGCCAGCAGATCGGCCGCTACTACCTGCAAGCCCATCTGTGCCAGACGATCGACGTCGTTCAGCACCGACTGCGATTCTTCGGCGGCGTACTTACGCCGTTGCCGAGCGCTGATCGCGCGCGTGTTCACCACCACTACATCCAGCAAGTCTCCACCCGCATGACGGTTGATGGCCGCCACGTGGTCCGAGGCGCGGTACCCGACCGTCTCGCCGGGTTGCCACATCAAATTGACGAAGTAGGATTTCAGCGCGCGGCTTCGGCGAATGGCTTCCGGAATGCCCTGCACCAGAATGTTGGGAATCACGCTGGTGAACAGCGAGCCGGGGCCCAGGGTGATGAGATCCGCCTGTTGAATCGCCTCCAGCGTTTCCGCGAGAGGCTTGGAAACGCGCGGCCGCAGGCGAATGCGGCGCACGCGCGAGCGACTCTTGCTGATCTTCGTTTCGCCCGTCACGATGCGTCCGTTCTCGAGCTCCGCTTCGAGCGTCACATTGGTGGCAGTGGAAGGATAGATACGCCCCAAGCTGGCCAGGATCTCGGAGGAAAGCTTGACGGCCTGCGCGAAATCGCCGGTTAGGTTCGTGAGCGCCGTCAAAAACAGATTGCCGAAGCTGTGGCCTTTTAGTCCCCGCCCACCCGAGAACCGGTATTGGAACAGCTTCGACAACAAAGCTTCATCTTCGGAGAGCGCAACCATGCAGTTGCGGATGTCGCCAGGCGCCAACACATCGAAATCGCGGCGCAAGCGGCCGGAACTGCCCCCATCGTCAGTAACCGTCACCACCGCCGTAATTTCGACTTCTTTGGGTCCCCGGGCGTAGCGCTTCAGCCCGTTCAGCAGGGTGGAGAGGCCGGTGCCTCCGCCGATTGCGACAATGCGAAGCGGTTCCATCACCTATAGCATCGCAGGTTCTGGGCCAGCATAGGCTAAGAGTATCTACCTAGCGGAGGCTTCGACTGCGATAGTAGGTTTGTACTGGAAGCTGCCGAAAAATCTCAGCCGTAGCGGCGCTTGGGTTCTGCCGGCGATTCCTCGTCGTCCTCATAAGCAGGGCCCACCTCCAGGTCCTCGGCTTCGAAGACCTGATCGCATTCCAGGCAGCGGACATAATCCACGCCATCGCGTCTCGCCAAAATCTCGGTGCGAGCATGGTTACAAGGCGGCATAAAATAGCAGATTATCCTTATTCTAAGCATGCGGATTCCGTTGTCAAGCCCCCCTTCGGTTCCAGAGCCACCTTAGTTGACTGATCTGGCGGCCGGAAGCGGCCCTCGCGTTGGACCCGTCTTCGCCATTACCATCAAGAGATGCTCCCGGACTTCGCCACCCCGCTTGGAACTCGCCGCTTTCAAGCGCGCTTTCCTCGTCCGCAAGCGGCCAGCTTCTTCCGCAGCGTACAGGGGCTGTGGTTGTCCAGCATCGGCATCGGAACGTATCTCGGAGCGCCGGACGACGCCACCGATCAAGCGTATGCCGAAGCGGTGACGGCCGCGTTCGGCATGGGCGTCAATTTCGTCGACACTTCTCTCAACTATCGCAACCAGCGCTCGGAATTCGCCGTGGGAAAGGCCTTGCGCGAGGCCGTGGAAACAGGCTTGATCGAGCGCTCTGAAATTGTCGTGGCGACCAAGGCGGGTTATCTGGTGCCGGATGCCATGCCCCAGGAGGCGCTGCCGCCGTTGGATATCGTGGGCGGCGTTCATTCGCTGGCGCCGGCTTTCCTCGACGATCAATTGCAACGCAGCCGCCGCAATCTCGGCCTGCAGACGGTAGACGTGTTCTACGTGCACAATCCCGAGACGCAACTCGGCTTCGTAAACGAAGAGGAATTCTCAGAACGGATGCGGCGCGCCTTCGAGTTCCTGGAGGAGGCCGTGGAGCAGCGCCAAATCCGCTATTACGGCGCCGCCACTTGGGAGGGTTTTCGCCGGTCTCCGCGATCCCCTCAAGCGCTTTCGCTCGAACGGCTGGCTGGAATCGCGTACTCCATCGCGGGCGAAAGGCATCATTTCCGTTTCATCCAGCTCCCGTTCAACCTGGCGATGCCGGAGGCGTTCGCAAGCCGCACCGATGGAGACAGCGTGCTCGAAACGGCCCAACGCCTGGGAATCACGGCGGTGGCGAGCGCGAGCCTTTTGCAGGGACGCTTGGCTCGGGACTTCCCCGCCCCCATTCGAGAAAAGCTCGCGGGGGCGCGCACGCCGGCTCAGTGTGCTATCCAGTTCACCCGCTCCACTCCCGGCATCGTCGTGGCGCTGGTGGGCATGGGTCACGTGGGGCACGTCCGCGAAAATCTCGCGCTGGCGGCCGTTCCGCCTATTCCCCAAGACCAATACCTCAGTCTGTTTCCGCCGGCCTGAGCTCGCGACTCGTCACATTGTTTCGCTTCTTGTTTCTAACAATTCCATGTTAGAATGTTCTCGGTGCTCACGGACTTCGACAGAGTTCGCGTCGAACGGTTCAAGCAGACGACGGAAGATAAGCTGCGCGATGTCCGCTGCCCGGACCACCGTCAGGCTCCGCGCATCCGCTTCCACGGCTCTTCGCTCCGGGACATCACCATTTCGTTGACCGGGTGCTGCCCCAAGGTGATGGAGATCGCCAACGCCCGGATCAGCGCGCCGCGGGCCGTCCAAACCCAGCCCTGATGAGACGATCGTCTACTCGACCCGCAAGGCGGTCAAAGAATCAATAGCGGCGGCCTGCCCGGCCACCAGCGCTACCGCAACCGGGACGCCGCAAACGCCGACGAACATCAGCGGATCCGTGGCCGCCGCGCCGCGTTCCACGGGAAGTTTTCAGGCGTGCTCCGCTCCGGTTATACGGCTGATGGCTTCGACGAACACCTGCCAGCGCCTCTGCAATGCCAGGACCTCACGCCCTTGCGCGCTCAGACGCTAGTAGCGGCGGCGTCTTTGACCCGTCTTTTCCACCCTTCGGCCCGTATCCAGCCGCGTTTCTCGATCCGGTAAAGCAGCGCTCAAAGGCCGCGCGCCAGGATGCGGCGGATTCCCTCGCGAAAGATCTCGGGCGGCGTCAGCAGGCTCGCGACCAGGAAGGCCTCGGTTTCGAAATCGAAAAAGAAACCCGGTTGCACCAGCACTCGGTCCTCGGCGAGCAACAGCAGCGCCCATTCTTCTTCGGTCCGAATGCGCGGCGCTTGGAGAATCGCGTACCAGCCGCCTTCGGTAGCGAGCAGGCGCCAGGGCGAGGCGCTTGTAATCTGGCCGGCCAGAAAGGCGCGATTTTCACGAACGCGATCCAGGATCTGCGCCTGAACGTGGCGGCGCATCGGCAACAGTTTGGAGGCTGCCCACTGGACGGGGGTTCCAACCGACAGGTACGTGTCGGCAATCAGCTCGAGCCGCTGGATGGCCGCATTTCGCTCGCTGACCGGGCCGCTCGCCACGATCCAGCCGAGCTTCATTTGCGGTAAGCCAACCACCTTGGAAAGCCCGCTGAGAGCGAACGTCAATACGTCGTCGATCCCAGCCAGCGAGCGAACGCCTTCGGG
>JBEKHQ010000232.1:0-5617 GCA_050012195.1 Bryobacteraceae bacterium
AACCGCTGGGCCAGGACCGCCATTTCGGCCTGAGCCTGTTCCCTGAGAATCCCAGGTTTCAGGCGGCCCACTACCTGGAACGACATGTTATCTCGATCCTCGAGAATGTTGGCCCCAGGCCGGACATTGCCCTGCATCATGATCGGCGCCCATAGATCGGGAGGATCGGGCTCGGTCCCACCAAACGTTTTCGGCGCGATTCCCACCACAGTGTAGGAAACCGAATTGAGAGTAAGCGTTCGTCCCACCAAGTTCGGGTCGCCTTGAAACCGCCGCTCCCAAAGATCGTGACTCAACACCACAACGGGGTGTGAGTTCGGCGTTTGATCTTCCTCCGCCGCGAACGTCCGCCCAGGCGCGGCTGCAATCCCAAGCACCGAGAAGTAGTTTCCCGAAACCAGCAGGGCTTGAAGCGTCTGGTCTGCGCCACTCCCAGTCAATGTCACGCGAGCGCCAGTGAAGGCGGTGAGTCCGGAAAACACGGTATTGTGATCTCTGTAGTCGACGTATTCCGGATACGAAAACACGCCGTATCGGGCTTCGCTTTCGACGGTTCGGTAAACATTAACGATGCGAGCCGGGTCCGTCACGGGAAGCGGCCGCAAGACCAGCGCATTGAAAAGCGAAAAAATAGCTGTGTTTGCCCCGATGCCCAAGGCAAGCGTGAGGACCGTCGTCAGGGCAAAGCCCGGCGACTTCAAAAGCTGGCGCAGGGCATAGCGAAGATCTTGAAGCAAAATCATCGTGTGCTCGCTTCATAGCAAATAAAAGGCCAATAGATTGCGACTGTAAGTGATTCAAAGCGCGAATTGGCGAGCTGCAATAGGTGTCCGTATTCGGGCAGTTGATGTTTGCGGATGGAACGTATCATTCGTAACGCAGCGCCCGCATGGCGTCGATGCGGCTGGCGCGCAATGCGGGAACGTATCCGGCGGCGCAAGCGACCACTGCCAAGCCGGCCGTCGCGAGGATGAGAGTCGTCGGATCGTGCGCGGCAATGCCGAAGAGTTGCGTTTGTACCAGGCGCGTCAAGACCACCGACGCCGCCAGGCCCACCACGATCCCGATCGCCACCAGCGCCAGCACTTCGCGCATCACCATCCAAATCACGTGCTTTTGAAAAGCTCCCAGCGCCATGCGAATCCCGATTTCGCGAGTGCGGCGCGCGACTGTGTAGGCCATCACGCCGTACAGACCGATAGTGGCCAGCAGCGTCGCTAGAAATCCGAAGGCGGTGGACAAGCTCGCAATGAGGCGTTCCACCAGCAGCGAGTTGGAAATCTGATGCTCCATGGTTCGCATGCTATAGAGCGGGAGATTGGCGTCCAACTCGCGTACCTTGCCGCGTACGGCCGAGAAAAACTGCTCCGGGTTCATGCTGGTGCGGACATACATGGTCATGCCACTCACGTCACGATCCGCCATGTACGGCTCGAACATCTGGATGGGAATCTCGTCGCGCAGGTTCGTGTACTTGATGTCTTTGACGACGCCGACAATCTGCATGTCGGTTTTGGTGTTGGGATCAATGCCGAACCCGACGCGCCGGCCCAGCGCTTTGACACCCGATCCAAAGAATCTCTTCGCGAATTTTTCATTGACGATGACTACGCGCGGGGAGGTGTCGTCCGGCTTTTCGCCATGCTGCTGGGACTCGGAATCCTTGGGCGTGAAATCGCGGCCGCACAAGATCGGCACGCCCATCGTTGCGAAGTACCCCGGTCCGACGGAATTCATGAAAGGATCGGGCGTCTGGGCCGCTGCGGGATGATAGCCTTCCACGGTGACCCACTGGTCCCATTCGTCGTCTTCGAGAATCCGGAGGGAAGCCAGCCCCACCGAGCGCACTCCGGGAACGGCATGGATGGCATCCGTTAATTGCCGATAGAAAATCTTGGCGCGATCGGAGCTGTACCCGTTCAAGGAGGGGTCGACGTTAAAGGCGACCAGATTGTCGGACGAAAAACCAGGGCCGAGATCGCGCAGGTTGCGCAGGCTGCGAATAAACAGACCCGCGCCGACTAGCAGCAACAAAGAAAGCGTGACCTGAGCGGCGACCAGCCCTTTCCTAAGACGGACGCCCGCGCCGCCGCCCACGATTCCGCCCACGGTGTCCTTCAGGGTCGGGGCCACATCCGGCTTGGTACTTTGGAGCGCTGGAGCGAAGCCGAAAATGAGACCGGTGAGCAGCGCAACGGCGCTGGTAAATAGCAGAATCCGCCAGTCCGGCGTAGCGGACAGCTTCAGAGACGCGGTGTCCGACGGCACGAAGGCGAGCAACACGCGGTCCGTCCAAAGGGCCAAGGCTAAGCCCAAAATGCCTCCCGCTCCGGCCAGGAGCAAGCTTTCGACCAGGAGTTGCCGGATGATTCGAATGCGTCCGGCGCCCATCGCCAAGCGTATCGCTATTTCCTTCTGGCGCGAAGTAGCGCGAGCGATTAGAAGGCCCGCGACGTTCGCGCAGGCGATGAGCAGGACGCCGCCGGTAAGCGCCATCAAAACCCATAGAGGTGTGCGGAGCTGTTGCCGCAAATACGAACGCCCTTGCGAGCCAGGCAGGACCCGGATGACGTTCTTGAGAAACTTCTCGCGAACCTCAGCCGTAGCGTTGTTAAAAGCCGCTTCCTTCACTTCCATTTCCAACATTCCGTGGAAGAACGGTTGGAGCGAGGCTTCGGCCTGCCGCTCCTTAACCCCCGGTTTAAGACGGCCGAAAGCATTCACCCAACGCCGGCGCCGATTCTTCATGAAGTCCGCGTTGGACATCGGTATGGTCTCGGTGACCATCATGATTGGCACGAAGACTTGAGCGATGCGACCCAGTTCGACGCCGTCGAATCCCGGCTGCGCGACCCCGATCACGGTGAAGTTATGCCCGTTCATGAGCACTGTTTTCCCAAGGATGGAGGGGTCGCCCGCGAATCGGCTTCTCCAGAACGCGTAGCTCAGCACTAACAGGGGATGGCCGTTGGGAATCCGGTCATCGTCGGGAGTGAAGGTCCGGCCCAGAGCAGCGCCGACGCCCAGCACGGGGAAATAAGTGCCGGAAACCAGTTCGCCGCCGACGCGTTCCGTATGCCCGTTGAAGCCCAGCGCCACCTGGTAGGGAAAGCGGCAGAACATGCCGCTGAACACAGTATTGTGGTCGCTGAAATCGTGATACATCGGATAGGAAATCGCGTTGCCTCCCCAATTGCTGCCGTAATGAAACCCTCGCATAGTAAGCAGAACCAATTGACTGGGGTTTTTGACGGGCAGAAGGCGAAGAAGGACCTGATCCAGCAGCGTGAAGATGGCGGTGTTCGCTCCGATACCCAGGGCCAGCGAGAGGACGGCCACGGCGGCGAAAACCGGCGATCTTCTTAAGGTTCGAAGCGCGAACCTCAAATCGTTTTTCATCCTCGCCCCCCCTAAACATTCCTTAGACTGCGCGGACGCAATCCGGTTAGCCGCGCCGCTGTCCTCAACTACCGGGCTTCTATCGAAAGGTTACGGTCCTGAATGTTGCTATCCTCGGAAAATCATGGCCAAAAGGCTTGGATGGATTCTTCTGGTTGCCGTGGGACTGGTTATCGCGCCGGCGGCACGCCAGCCTCAGGGTGATCCGCGGCTGAAGAAGGCGTTTCGCCGGCCGGATCAGAATGGCTGGATCTTCGTTCACCTGGAAGGAACTCCGGCGGAGATCGGATTCCAACACGGATTTCTGCTGGCGCCCGAGATCGAGGATACGCATCGGGTGATCGTTGTGAGCCTGACGCACGATTCGGGAAAGGATTACGCTTTTTTTCGGAACGCCGCCGAGAGAGTGTTGTGGCCGCGCATCGAGGCGCAGTATCGGGAGGAGCTGAAAGGCGTCGCGGAGGGGCTGAAAGCGCGGGGCGTTGCGCTCGACCTGTGGGACATCGTGGCGCTGAACGCCTGGCTGGAATTGTCACCTTATTATACGAATTGGTACGACCGGGAGCACAAGCTCTCCGTCCTTCACCGGCCGGCGGGCGAGCATTGCAGCGCATTTGCCGCCACCGGCAGCTATACCAAGGATGGCAAGATCGTTATCGCGCACAACAACTGGACCGAATACAAGGAAGGCTCGCGGTGGAACGCGATCTTCGACATCGCGCCGGCGAAGGGCTATCGCATTCTGATGGACGGAATGCCGGGCCTGATCCATAGCGGCGACGATTTCGGGCTCAACAGCGCGGGCATCGCCATCACCGAGACGACCATCGGTTACTTTACCGGCTTCGATCCGAACGGCGTTCCGGAGTTCGTCCGCGCGCGCAAGGCCATGCAATACTCGGCTTCGATCGACGATTTCGCGCGCATCATGAAAGACGGAAACAACGGAGGCTATGCCGATGCGTGGCTGATCGCCGACAGTAAGAATAACGAAATCGCCAACCTGGAATTGGGGCTCAAGCACGTGACGCTGGATCGCACCAAGGACGGATTTTTTGTCGGCTCGAATTTCCCGGCAAATCCGGACTTGATCCGGGACGAAGCGCCCGAGTTTCCGGTGTCGGACCAGAGCGTCAGCGAAAACGCGCGGCGCGTTCGCTGGCGGCAGTTGATGGCGGAGAACAAGGGCAAGATCGATGTCGGTGCCGCGCAAGGTTTTCTGGCGGATCATTACGATACTTTCGCGCAGGAGATCGCGCCGAGCGAGCGGACGCTGTGCGGGCATATCGATCTTTCCGCGCGCGGGTCCATACCGTCGCAGCCGAGGTTCGCTCCGGCCGGCACGGTGCAAAACAAAGCCGCGGACGGGACGATGGTGGCGCGGATGTCGTTCACCGCCGCCATGGGACACGCTTGCGGGCTGGATTTCAAGGCCGCTGAGCATTTGAAGAATCATCCGGACTTCACGTGGGAGAAGGACGTCCTGCGCGATCTGGATTCGCGTCCTTGGACGATGTTTCGCGCCGCGGAATAGCGCCCGCGTGTACTGTTCGTATTCGGGATTTGGGTTCGTTTCATAAATTTTGCATTGCGAGATCTGCGTCGCTCCTGTCCATGCAGGGTCCATCAGGACAAGGTTAAGGCCGGCGAGGGCCAGCGATGGCACGGGGATGGCGTAAGTGATTGCGGCGGGTGGAGAAATATTCGGTCAGCCAGCGTGAAGGCGATCGGCGGGTTTGCACAAGCCGCCGGAAAAGCTCGACTTTCTCCTCGGTATATAATACCGTGTGGTTATGGAACCTAGTGGTTATTCACTAAGGGCGCAGGGCCGGCTGGATGCCACCTTCGCGGCGCTGGCGGATCCCACTCGGCGCGCCATCATCGCCCGGCTCGCGACGGGCGAGGCGTCGGTGAGCGAGCTGGCCGAGCCGTTCGCAATGAGTCAGCCCGCGATCTCGAAGCATCTGAGGGTTCTGGAGCGGGCCGGCATCATTTCGCGCGCCCGCGACGCGCAGCGGCGGCCGAGCCGGCTGGTGGCAAAACCGCTCGCGGAGGCCAGCCGATGGCTGGAGCACTACCGGCGGTTCTGGGAGACATCCTTCGAGCGGCTGGACGCATTACTTGCCGAGTTGAGCGCGCCGCACAAGAAAAGCGGGCGACCTTCCAGCCGGAAACCATAATAAGGAGCGCAAGAACATGAAGCATAAGAACACGATCT
>JBEKHQ010000233.1:0-5613 GCA_050012195.1 Bryobacteraceae bacterium
AAAAACGCCAATCTCTCTAGCCTGTCTTTGCTTCATAGGCGTCCAGAAAGCCGCGAATGCCGTACTCGGCTCCGGCGATGCCAACGATAACCTTGTCCTTGATGGCGAGCGGCGCGGCGGTAATGGAGTAAGCCGTCTTGTAATCGGCCACTTCGACGTCCCAGCGGACATGTCCCGTCTTCATGTCGAGCGCGACTAAGTGCGCGTCCACGGTGCCAACGAAGAGCTGGTCGTCCAAAGCGGCTACTCCGCGATTTACCTGTCCGCAGCACACGATGACGCCCTTGGGGAGCACTCGGCGGTAACTCCAAATCGGCCGGCCGGTGCGCAGGTCAATCGCCGTAACGTCGCTGGGCGGTTCGGTGATATACATCACTCCGTCGAAAACCAGCGGCATGGTTTCGAAATGATGGGTGACGCCGGTCTGATACATCCAGGCCACTTTCAGCTTGGCGATGTTCGATGTGTTGATCTGGTCCAGCTGCGAATATTGAGTGCCCTGGTAATCGCCGGAGTAAGTCAGCCAGTTACCTGGCTCCGAGTGCGCCTTTACTATGCGCTCATAAGGCACTTGCGCATCCAAAAGGGCGAGTGTCGCTAGTGAGAAAAGTAAAACTTTCATTGGGGGCCTTGTAGAGACGCTAAATACGCGACTACGTCGTTGAGTTCTTCGGCGGTCAAAGTGTTACGGTAGCTCGGCATGAGGGATTTTTTCGGCTCTTTTACTACGTTGGTTAGTTCATTCTTCCAGTACGAGTGAACCTGATTGGAAAGGTCGCGAACCTGGATGGAAAACGAGTCTTCATTCACGCGTACGCCGGTGACGCTTCGGCCGTCTTTGGTTACTACGCGAACTTGCAGGTAATCCAGCGGCACGGAAGCGTCGGGATCGACAATCGAGGCGCGAATTTCAGCGGTGTTTTGGCGTGCGCCGATGTCGCTGAGATCCGGTCCGATGCCGCCTCCATGCCCGCCGATGGAATGACATCGCCCGCATGCGCCCTTGTTCGCGAAAATCTGCTGACCGCGCCGTGGATCGCCCGTTGCTTTGGATCCTTCGACCCGACCAAGGGTGCGCACAAAGGCCGCCACTTGCCAGACTTGCTCCGTGCTCAGCGCGCTGGCCGGCATCCGGGTGCCGGGAATCCCTTCGTGAATGACGTGAAATAGCGCTTGGTCGTCGGGCGCGTGAGGCAAGCGAGGCACGGCTAACACCGCGCCTTGTCCACCCTCGCCCTTGGGGCCGTGACAGTAGGAACATTGTGTTCCGAAAACGCGCTGGCCCTCGGCCAAATCCGCGGGAGTGGTCTTCGGTTGCGGACCCGGATCCGAGCCTTGACCCGGAACCAGCCGGCAAGCAAGCAAAAAGCCGGCAAGAAGCTTCAGGCGATGTTTCATTTTGGAGTGACGATAGCACAACCGCATCCTGAGATTCAAGACTGCGGCGAAGATTCTCGGGCGATCAATTGTTGGACGAAACGGCGCCTCAGACTATGCTAGACTCCACTGAGGAGCGACATCATGACATCACGCCGCAATTTTCTAGCCGCCACTGCCGCCACAGCGGGCGCTCTCACCGCTGCCAACAAAGCTCTGGCCGCCAAAACGAGTTCCACCGGATTTCCCTACACCGAATTCGAAGCGCGCATCGCACGCCGCGATTTCCGCGACATGACGAAGGACGTGTTGCCGACGCCGAGCTTGGTGGTGGATCAGGCTTTGTTCGAAAAAAACCTGAAGACCATGTGGGATACGACCAAAGCCAACGGCATTGCGATTCGCCCGCACGTCAAGGTTCACAAGAGCGTGGATGTCGCCAGGATTCAGCTTGCGCATGGAGGAATCGGACTCACCTGCGCCACCATCGCCGAGGCGGAGCTGATGTCGGGCGCGGGACTCAGGGGCGTGATGTGGACCAAGCAGCCCGGCAGCAAGAACAACGTCGCCCGAGCGGTCGCGCTTTCGAAAAAAGATCCCACTTTCATGTTCGTGGTGGACGATCCTATCGTGTTCGATTGGGTTGAGCAAGCCGCGGCAGTGGAGAACGCCCGCCTCAAGATCCTGGTGTCCGTGTATGCGGGGCTGGACAGGCAGGGAATCGAAAACGGTAAAGCGGCACTCGAACTGGCGCAGAAGGTCGCTTCTTCGAAACGTGCGCAGTTCGAGGGCATCATGGCTTATGCCGGAATTTCCGCTCACGTCAAAACGTTCGACAAGCGGCGGGAGCATTCTGCTAACGATATGGCCGCGCCGCGAGAGACCGTGGAACTATGTAAAAAGTCCGGACTGCCCGTTAACATATTCACGGGCGGATCAACCGGCACCTACAACATCGATCACGAGAACGGCCTCACCGAGCTTGAAGTCGGGTCATATGTATTTATGGACACTAGATATTTCGTCATCGGCGGTAAAGGCAACGATACGACTTACAACGATTTTGAAGGCGCCATGACGGTACTTACTACCGTGGACAGCAAGCGGCATCCCAATCAAGTTGCCATCGACTACGGCAATAAGGCTGCGGTCCGGACCACGGACAAGGTCAAGGGAATGCCCTCAATTGAAGTCGCAATACAGGGCGCGGAGTACGGCGGTCTGAAATGGAAAGATGGTGACCATGACTTCAAGGTAGGCGATCGGGTGGAGATCTACTGCACGGTTCTTGACGACAGCACGAATTACTACGATCGTTACTATGTGGCGCGAGGCGATCAAATCGTGGACGTCTGGCCCATCATGGGGCGTTCCGGCGCTGCGCAGCGCTGAACTGAGGGAATTTTAACCAAATCGAGGAGGACATTATGATGTCACGCCGCCATTTCCTGGCCGCCACTGCCGCCACCGCGGGCGCACTTACCGCTGTCAACAAAGCCCGGGCTGCCAAGACGAGTTCCACCGGATTTCCCTACACCGAATTCGAAGCGCGCATCGCACGCCGCGATTTTCGTGACATGACCAAGGACGTGTTGCCGACGCCGTGCCTGGTGGTCGATCAGGCTTTGTTCGAAAAAAACCTGAAGACCATGTGGGACACGACCAAAGCCAATGGTATTGCGATTCGCCCGCACGTCAAGATTCACAAGAGCGTGGATGTCGCCAGGATTCAGCTTGCGCACGGAGGAATCGGACTCACCTGCGCCACGATCGCCGAGGCGGAGCTAATGTCGGGCGCGGGACTACGCGGCGTGATGTGGACCAAGCAGCCCGCCAGCAAGAACAACATTGCGCGAGCTGTCGCGCTCTCGAAAAAAGACCCCACGTTCATGTTCGTGGTGGACGATCCCATCGTGTTCGATTGGGTTGAGCAAGCCGCGGCAGTGGAGAATGCCCATCTCAAGATCCTGGTGTCGGTCTTCGCCGGCCCAAGCAGGCAGGGCGTCGAGAACGGTCAGCCGGCGCTGGAGCTGGCGCAGAAGGTCGCTGCTTCCAAGCGCGCGCAGTTTGAGGGAATCATGGCGTATGCCGGCGGCGCCGCCCATACTCGCACTTTCGAGAAGCGGCGTGAACAATCGGCCAAGGATATGAGCGCGCCGCGAGAGACCGTGGCGCTCTGCAAGAAGTCCGGACTGCCGGTAAACATTTTCACCGGCGGATCAACCGGCACTTACAACATCGATCATGAGAACGGCCTCACCGAACTTGAAGTCGGGTCGTATGTGTTTATGGATACCAGGTACTTTGTCATCGGCGGTAAGGGAAACGACACGACTTACAACGATTTCGAAGGCGCGATGACGGTACTTACTACGGTCGACAGCAAGCGGCACCCCAATCAGGTCGCGATCGACTATGGCAACAAGGCTGCGGTCCGGCCGACGGACAAAGTTAAGGGAATGCCCTGGCTCGAAGTGGGCACGCAGGGCGCCGAGTACGGCCTTCTGAAGTGGAAGGACGGCGATCAGGAGCCAAAGCTAGGCGATCGGGTGGAAATCTATTGTACGGTTCTTGACGACAGCACGAATTACTACGATCGATACTATGTCGCGCGAGGCGATCAAATCGTGGACGTCTGGCCCATCATGGGACGTTCAGGCTCGGCTCAACGCTAATTCGTTCCGCTGAGTTCATCGGCGTGCGCGAATAGTCCAGGCGTGCCACCCGTGTGCAGGAAGACGACCGTTGCGCCGGGGTCGATAAGACCTTGGCGAATGTGAGCGATCATTCCCGCGGCCGCCTTCCCGGTGTAAACCGGATCGAGGAAGATGCCGTCCGAGTAAGCGAACAAACGTAGCGCCTCGAGGCATCCCGGAGTTAGAATGCCATATCCCGGACCAACGAAGCTCTCGTCGCTGAGCAGGTCGTCCGCGGTGATGCCGCTTGAGATGCCCAGTGTGTCGGCGGCCTCTTGGACGATCCGAACGCCCCGCGCCGTCTTCTCGGGCGCGCCCCCGCTTACCGCGATTCCTTGGACTTGATAAGGCGCGCTGAACATCTCCTTGCCGAGCACCAGGCCGCCCTGCGTGCCGCGCGATCCGTTCGCGAAATATAGATAGCTGGGCGCTTCGCCCATCTGAAACGCCTGCATGAGCAGTTCCAGCGTGCCGGTGGCATAGCCGAACACCCCCACCGGGCTTGAACCGCCGACCGGGATCAAGTACGGACGTTCGCCGCGCCGACGGAGATCTGCCACCACTTCGGCGATCTTAGCTTCCTCCTGATCGCCGATCGCCAGCATCGGATTCGCGTTCGCCGGAATGAAGTGGATCTCCGCGCCGAGCAGCGTATCGAGCAAAAGATTGCCTTGCACAGGGGGGCGCTCGGCGCTGCTGGTCAAGACCAAAGCTGCTTTGATTCCAGCGGCACGGGCGGCCGCCGCAGTGAGGCGAGCGTGGTTCGACTGCACGGCGCCGGACGTGACCAGTACCGTCGCGCCTTGCTTCAACGCATCGCCCACCAGAAACTCGAGCTTGCGCGCCTTGTTTCCGCCGAAAGCCAATCCGGTGAGGTCATCGCGCTTGATCAAGATGCGCGGACAACGGTCTCGTCCTCCCAGCGCCTCCCGTAGCCGAGGCAATTCGTGGAGCGGCGTCGGAAGCGTCGCGAGGCGGAAGCGAGGTTGTGAACCGATAGACATGGAGAAAATCCAGGTTCTCAAACGGCGCGGCCTTTGGCAACATGGGCTCGCGTGGTTCGCGATGTTATGATCGATCCAATGCGAAAAATCCTCCTGGCTTTCGGCATCGCTGCTCTGCTTTCGGCGGCCGATAGCCGTCCGCGAATCCGCGCTGTCACAGCGTTTATCGAAGTGGATTCGAACAGCTACACAGCCCGGATCGAGGAGACGCAAAAGTTCTTGGCGAGCGCCAAAGAAGCCTTTAATCGTGCTGGGTTCGAGGGCGCCGGCGGACGCATCACCACGCAACCGTTTCCGCTTTATACCAAGGGCATGAAACGAGAGGATGCCCGCGGATTGATCCGCAAAATGCGCGAGTCCGCTTCGAAAGGGGGATCCGCGCTGAACATCGGACCGGCGATGCTCCGCGACGACGATGACACCGCGCCGGTTGAACTGTTGACGGATATTCTCTCGGACACCAGTGTCAACGCGAACCTGGTGATGGCGGATGAGCAAGGCATCCACTGGCGGGCCGTTCGCGAAGCGGCCAAGCT
>JBEKHQ010000234.1:0-5611 GCA_050012195.1 Bryobacteraceae bacterium
AAGTGGCGGGATTCGCGCCCGGAACCACCATTCATCTCAAAGTGGCCCGAAGCGGCCAAAACCTGGACGTCCCGGTTACGCTCTCCGAATACAACATGGAGCGTGCCGACAACGACAACAGTCAGGGCAATGTTCCTGAAGGCGGCGAGAAAGGCGCGCTTCAGGGCGTGACAGTCCAGACGCTGACCCCCGATCTGCGGCGTGAAATGCAAGTGCCGGAAGGAACGGCGGGCGTCGTCATCACCAACGTGGATGCGGATTCGCCGGCCGCCCAAGCGGGTCTCGAACAGGGCGACATGATCCTGCAAGTGAACCGCAAGCCCGTAACCTCGGCGCAAGACTTTAACCGCGCCGTTCGTGAGGGCGCTTCCCGTGAATCTACTCTGTTGTTGGTAAAGCGCGGCGCGGGAACTCAGTTTGTGGTGGTTCCCAATAAGTAACCGCGTAAGCTGAGTCCAAGGGAAGCAGGTCCGTTGATAACAAAGCACTCGGGCCTGCTTCTTTTTGTCTCTATCCGCATCTATAGTGTAGGGTTCCATGAGTATAAGAAGCAGGAACTGGCCAACTTTCGACCGCGCGGCGCCATGGGAGCCGAGCGCCGATGTATATCGGACGCGAGACGGTTGGCTCTTGAAGTTCGACCTGGCGGGCGTCCGGTTGGACGACGTCACGGTTAGCGTTCGGGGGCGAAACGTGTCGGTAAGCGGCACGCGCCTGGATTCGATCGCGGAGGAGGGTTCGAGCTACTACTCGATGGAGATTTCGTATAACCGGTTTGAGCGAACTATCGAGATGCCGGTGGATTTGGGAGATGCGCGCGTGATTCTGGAAGCGCGGAATGGATTGTTGTTGGTTCGGGTGATCACGGAAGGAAAAGAATATGTCTGATCAAACAGTTGTTTATACATTACCCTTGCTGCCGTTGAAAAACGCGGTGTTGTTCCCGTACCTGATGATGCCTCTGTCGGCCGGCCGGGCGGGATCCATCGCCGCCGTTGAGGCTGCGCTGGCCACCGAATCCAAGGAAATCGTGGTTTTTGCGCAGCGCGATGGCAACGTCGACGTGCCTGCTCAAGACGATCTGTACCCCATCGGCACCAAAGCCGTGATCCGCAAGATGAACCGCGCGGGCGAAGGCCACATTGAAATGCTGGTGCTCGGAATGGAGCGGGTGACGCTGCTCAAGGTGGATTCGTCCGAGCCGTTTCTGAAGGCCCGCGTAACGCCCCTGCCCCTGCCCGAAGACAAGAGTGCGGAGATCGAGGCGCTGCAGGGAGCTTTGATCGAACTAGCCGGCGAGGCCTTGACGCTCGCTCAGCCTAACGCCGCGCAGGAACTGCGCGGACTGCTATCCGCCAACGAAGATCCGGTTCGGCTGGCTTTCGTGCTGTCGTCGATGTTCAGCCTGGAGGCGGAAAAAGCCCAGTCGCTGCTGGAAGCGCCCACGCGCCTGGAAGCTCTCCGGATTATGCATCGGTACCTCACGCACGAGATCCAGGTGCTGGAACTCCGCAATAAGATCAACACCGAAGCTCGCAGCGAAATGACCAAGGAGCAGCACGATTATCTGCTGCGCCAGCAGATGCGCGCCATCCAACAGGAATTAGGCGAGAAGTCGGGCGAAGGCGCCGAGGCGGATCAGCTCCGCGAGCGCTTGGAGAAAGCCGACCTTCCCGAGGAAATCCTGAAGGAAGCGACGCGCGAATTGGACCGGCTGGCGAAGCTGCCTCCCGGAGCCCCGGATTACAACGTCATTCGGACTTATCTCGACTACGTGCTCGAGCTGCCGTGGCGCAAGAGTACCGAAGGTTCGCTCGACATCGCGCATGCTCGCCAGGTGCTGGACGAAGACCATTTCGGGCTGAAGGATGTGAAGGCTCGAATCCTGGAGCAACTGGGCGTTTTGAAATTGAATCCCAACGCGAAGGCGCCCATCCTGTGCTTCGTCGGCCCTCCCGGCGTCGGCAAGACGTCGCTGGGCCAGTCGATCGCGCGGGCTTTGAACCGCAAGTTCGAGCGCCTGAGCCTGGGCGGATTGCACGACGAAGCCGAATTGCGCGGGCATCGCCGGACCTACATCGGCGCTTTGCCGGGTCGCGTGATCCAGGCCATGCGCCGCGCCGGCGCCAACAATCCAGTGTTGATGCTGGACGAAGTTGATAAACTCGGTCACGATTTCCGGGGCGATCCGGCGCACGCTTTGCTCGAGATCCTGGATCCAGAGCAGAACAAGACGTTCCGCGATAACTATCTGGATCTGCCGTTCGATCTGTCGAAGGTGCTCTTCATCACCACCGCGAACGCGCTCGATACCATCCCGCGGCCGCTGCTCGACCGCATGGAAGTTCTGCGCCTGGCCGGCTACAGCGAAGAGGAAAAGCTCGCCATCGCGAAACGCTATCTCATTCCCAAGCAGCTCAAGGAAACCGGCGTCACCGAAGAGCAATGCACTCTGCAGGACGGGGTAGTGAAGAAAATCATTTCCGGTTACACGCGTGAGGCCGGTCTCCGAGGGCTGGAACGAGCCATCGGCCGCGTGGCCAGGAAACTGGCTCTACGGGTCGCCGAGGGCAATGCGGACGCCTGCACCGTGACGACCGACGACCTGGCCGACATGCTAGGTCCAGAGATGTTCAATCAAGAAGAGGCTCGGCGCGAATTGCCGCCTGGCGTCTCTACCGGATTGGCTTGGACCGAAGCCGGCGGAGACGTTCTGTACATCGAGGCGACGCTGCTGCCGGACGGCAAGGGCTTGACGCTCACCGGCCAGCTCGGCGAAGTGATGCAGGAGTCCGTGAAAGCGGCTCAGAGCTACATCTGGTCGCACGCCGCGAGCTTCGACATCGACCCTATGCTGTTCAAGAACTCCGGCGTACACGTGCACGTGCCGGCCGGCGCGATCCCGAAGGATGGGCCTTCGGCGGGAGTGACCATGGCGACTGCATTGACTTCGCTCTATACCAAGCTGCCGGCGCGGAGCGACGTTGCGATGACCGGCGAAGTGACGCTTACCGGCTTGGTGTTGCCGATCGGCGGCATCAAGGAGAAGGTGCTGGCGGCCCGGCGCGCTGGAATCCACACCGTCATCATGCCGAAGCATAACCAGAAGGACCTGCGCGAGCTGCCCGACGACGTCCGCAAGGAGATGGAATTCATCTTCGCCGAGCGGGTGGAAGAGGTGCTGCGCACGGCGATTCCGGGATTGAGCCAGCGCATGAATTCCGCCAAGACCCAGGCCATCGATCACGCGGCTTAATCAGCGTAGGACATGCTTTAGCTTGTCCAATTAAAGCCGTATGTAAGTCACCAGGGCCGCGGCCGCGAGCCGGCGTTCGGCATCGCGGATCTCCACGCGGCCCACGCACAGATGTTTTCCCACCCGCACGATGTGCGACCGCGCGGTAACTTTGCCATCCACAACCGGGCGCAGATAATTGATCTTGAGGTCGGTGGTGGTGGTCGGGCGCCGGCCTCCGAAATGACTGGCCAGCCCGATTCCCATGGCCGCGTCCGCCATGGTCGCCATCACCCCGCCGTGCAGCGCTCCCGAGCCGTTCCTGGTGTTCTCGTCGACAACGCATCGGATGGTGACGCCGTCTTTGTGAATGCGCACAATCCGAATGCCCAGCAATTTGTTGAATGGCATGTTCTCGGAAAGATGGCGCAGGTCTCGTAGGGTCAAGGAACCACATTGTATCATCGAGGAATGAAGCTACAGGACAAGGTCGTGGTTGTGACCGGGGGCGCGAACGGAATTGGCCGCGCGTTGTGCCGCCGTTTCGCCGCTGAGGGCGCGAAGGCAATAATCGTGGCCGATCTGGCGGCCGAGGGCGCGCGCAAGGTCGCGGCCGAAATCGAAGGGCAGGACGTGCTGTGCGACGTGTCCAGCGAATCGGACGTGCAAGCGCTGGTGGATGTGGTCTTGAAAAAATACGGCCACATCGATTTGTTTTGCTCCAACGCGGGCATCGCCATTCGCGGCGATTACTGCGTTGAGAACCGCGAATGGCAGCGCATCTGGGAAATTAACGTGATGGCGCATGTTTACGCGGCCCGTGCGGTGATGCCCTCGATGCTCGCGCGCGGCGAGGGCTACATGTTGCAGACCGTGTCGGCCGCTGGTCTTCTGAACCATGTGGGATCGGCGCCCTACGCGGTTACCAAACACGCCGCGCTCGGGTTCGCGGAATGGCTGTCGATCGCGTATGGCGATCGCGGCATCAAAGTCTCGGTGCTTTGCCCGCAAGGCGTGAAGACGGACATGCTTGCCAGTGGAGAATTTGAGCACGTCAATTTCCTGCTGGAGGGCGCCTTGGAGCCCGAGCAGGTGGCCGAGAGCGTCGTGCATGGCCTGGCGAAAGAGCATTTCCTGATCCTTCCACACCCGGAAGTTTTGGAATATATGCAACGCAAGGTCGCCGACTACGACCGCTGGCTGCGCGGCATGCGCCGCTTGCAGGTCAGCGCGCAAACTTCGAAGACGAAATGATCCGCTCGGCTCAGCTCGCCGGCGCCTGAGCGCCGAACCGTTCGCGCAGCGCGTTCTTCTGCACCTTGCCCGTTCCGCCTTTCGGCAGCGCGTCGGTGAACACCACCGAAGTGGGGCATTTGAAATGCGTGAGCCGGTCGCGGCACCAGGAGATCACTTCCGCTTCGCTAACGGCCGCGCCGGGCCTGGGCACCACCACCGCGCGGATCGCTTCGGCCCAGGTTGGCTCCGGAACCCCGATCACCGCGGCTTCGAGCACGGCGGGATGCGAGCACAGCATGGACTCCACTTCCGGCGAGTACACGTTCTCGCTTCCGGTTTTGATCATGTCTTTCTTTCGATCCAGGATGTAGAGAAAGCCTTCTTCGTCGAACGCGCCGTAGTCGCCGGTATGCATCCAGCCGCCGCGCAGAACCTCCGCATTGATGTCCGGCCGGTTCCAATAGCCTTTCATAACGTTCGGCCCGCGCGCGATCACTTCGCCGGCTTGCCCGACCGGAACGTCGCGATCGTTATTGTCCACCACCCGGACCTCAACGCCCATGATGGGCCGGCCGGCGGATTTCACCGGCGAAAAATCGCGGTCGGTGTTTTCGAAGCGATGGTCTTCGTGGTACAGCCTGGTGAGCAGCGGACTCACTTCCGTCATGCCGTAGCCTTGCACGAACTGGCAATCCAGCGTCTCCATCGCCTGCTTGAGCAGCGGCAACGGCATCGGCGACGCCCCGTAGACCAGTCGCTGCAGGCTGGACAGATCGTAGTTGGGAAACTCCGGATGGTTCAGCACCATATTGATCATGGTGGGCACCAGAACCAGCTCCGTTATCCGATAGCGTTCGATCGCGCGCATCGCGCCCACGGGATCGAAGCTCGCCAGAAAACAATGCGTAACGCCGCACATCGTCAGCGCATAAATGGCGCCTGCGTCGGCCAAATGAAACATGGGCGCGGCGTGCAGCCATTTCCCGTCTTTAAACATTCCACCCGGAGGCAGCAGGGAGTGAATGGCGTTCGAGTACAGATTGCGATGCGTGAGCATCGCTCCCTTCGGGCCGCCGGTGGTGCCGCTGGTGTAGAACAATCCCGCGACGTCGTTTTCGTCGGGTTCGGGAAATTCGACGG
>JBEKHQ010000235.1:0-5607 GCA_050012195.1 Bryobacteraceae bacterium
AAACGGGAAAGGGGAGATCCAAATTTCATTTCAACAGGGGTGACAGATTATCGTTGCAGTTAAGGGGACATTTTATCGTTGCAACAACAGGGCGCTCAAGCTCGCAAGAGCTGATCGGAAGAGGCGGCGCTATTGGGTGACAGCGAGAAGCAGCGCCGCGATTTCCGATATTTCCACCGCCGCGCCCAGCGTGTCGCCGGTTACGCCGTGAATGCGTCGGGCGCAAAACCATCCCCAGAGCGCGGTCGTCGCCACAACCAACGAGCAAAAAGTGATCGCGCGCCAGCCCGTTGTGCCGGCTGCGATCAGGATGGCGAGGACGGTTGAGATCACCAGTTCGCGTTCGCGCATCATTCCCGCTACCGCGCCCTTGGATGGAGTTTCTTCCAAGCGTCTGGCGTAGGGCAGCGTGGTGCTGAGCAGCACGGATGACCAGCGGCCCAGCGCCGGGGCCAGGATCAGGTAGCGCCAGGCATCAGGGCGTCCAACCATAGCGGCGATCGCGGCCACTTTCAGAACCACCGCCAGAATCAGCGCCACGGCTCCATAAGAACCAACCGCGTGGTCGCGCATGATTCGCAGCGCATCTTCCGGGGTACGGCCGGCGCCGAGGCCGTCGGCGGTGTCGGCCAGTCCGTCGAGATGCAGAGCGCCGGTGATCAGAGCGCCGATGGCGACGATTAACGCGCCGGTAATGATCGGAGGAAAAATGCGCTTGAACACCAGCAGACCTGCGACAGAGAACCCGCCGATCAGCGCGCCGACGATCGGGAACCATCGGGCCGACCCGGCCACGTCGTCCGCGTCGAAAGTAATACCCACTGGAATTCGCGTCAGAAACGAGACTGCGGCTAGGAACGGGCGAATCATCCGTCTCCGGCTTCCGACACGCCCGCGGATTGAAACGTCGCCATGTCGGTGAAGGCGCGCACCGCGGCGCGTACGATCGGGATCGCCAGGGCTGCGCCGGTGCCTTCGCCCAGACGCATCTCCAAATCCAACAACGGAACGTGCCCGATGCGATCCAGCAACGGCGCTTGGCCCGGCTCGGTGGAACGATGAGCGGCGAACAAATAATCCCGCACTGCCGGCTTGCAGGCGACGGCGACAGACGCGGCGGCAGTCGCGATGAATCCGTCCACCAAAATCGCGCAGCGATGCGAAGCCGCGCCCAAGCAAACGCCGCACATGGCAGCGATCTCGAATCCGCCCAGACGGGCCAGGATATCCAGCGGCTGAAGCAGGTGCTCGCGATGTAATGCGAGACCGCGCTCCACAGCGGAGAGTTTACGAGCCATACCGGCTGGGTCGGCGCCGGTTCCGCGGCCGATGACCGAAGCCGACGGGAGACCGGTGAGCGCTGCCGCCACGGCGCTCGCCGACGTCGTGTTGCCGATGCCCATTTCGCCGATTCCCAGCAATCGATAGCCCTCGGCGGCGGCTTGATCGGCGCGCTCCGCTCCGACCAGGATCGCGGCCAGCGTTTCCTCGCGCGACATCGCCGCGGCGCGGCAGAAATTCCGCGTGCCTCGGGCGATCGTACGGCGGATAAGGCCTGCTGCCACGGGAATGTCCGAAGCAACGCCCACATCCACGATCTCGAGATCGGCGGCGGCCACACCGGCCAGGACGTTGATGGCCGCGCCGCCGCGCAGGAAATTGGCCACCATCTGCGCGGTGACGGCTTGCGGAAACGGATTCACGCCTTCCTCGCAAACGCCGTGATCGGAAGCAAACAGGACGATCCTCGCGCGCTCGATCGCGGGAGACAGAGTTGCCTGGATTGCCGCGATCCGGTTGGCGATCTCTTCCAGACGACCCAGGCTGCCAGGCGGCTTGGTAAGCTGCAACTGGCGCGCGCGGGCTCGATCGATCCAAGTTGCGTCGACAGGCTCGATTCGCTCGAACAACGCGGCCAATCGCGATTCCGCGGATGTGTTCATGCGAGATCCGGATCCATTCGCTCGGCGGGGGCCAGTTCCTGGGGAAGCGCGACTCCCACTGCGTGGGCCAGAATCGCGTGCAATTGCCGCACACCTTCCGTCAGCGATGCGGGTCCGGGTTGGAGAATGTAGGTCGACTTGATCTCGTATACGTGGTTATTGCGAACGGCTGAGATAGCGCCCCAGCCCGGCCGCGCGCGGATAGCGTCTTTATTGACTTTCCGTCCGCACCAGGAAGCGATGACAACTTCTGGATCGCGCTCGACGACCGCTGCCGGATCCACTAAGCGCTCTTTCCCCGAACGTCCGTCGCGCAACTCGGGGAACACCGGCTCGCCGCCCGCGATCTCGATCAGCTCCTCCACCCAACGGATGCCGCTGATCAGCGGATCGTTCCATTCTTCGAAAAAGACGCGCGGACGACGCGGGAATCGCGCGGCGGATTGGGCGATCGACTGCAGGCCCCGGTCAAAGTCCGCGACCAGCGCATCCCCTTTTTCGGGGACCCCGGTGATGCGGCCGAGGGTAACGATCATGTCCTCGATTTCCGGGATGCTGCGCTGATTGAACGCCAGAACGTTCAAGCCGCGAACCAACAACTCCCGAACGATCTCGGATTGGAGATCGGAGAAAGCCAGCACCAGATCCGGCCGTAATTCCATGATCTTTTCGAATTTGGCGTTGATGAAGGCCGAGACCTTGGGCTTCTTGCGCGCCTCGGGCGGGCGAGCCGTGTAACCGGAAACGCCTACGATGCGGTGATCCTGGCCCAGCAGATACAGCGTCTCGGTGGTTTCCTCGGTGAGGCAGACGATTCGTCCTGGAAAATCGGCGCGCATGCTCAGCTCTGCATGGCGGAGTATCGCTGGTCGCGGCGCATCAGCCACAAAAACAGCGGTCCGCCGAGAATTCCGGTTACTGCGCCGACCGGGAGCTCGGTTTGTCCCAGCGCTGTTCGCGCCACCGCATCGGCGAGCATGAGAAACGCGGCGCCGAGCAAGAACGAGCACGGCATCACGATTCGCACATCCTGGCCGAATAGCAGGCGCACCACGTGCGGGACAATTAGGCCGACAAATCCGATGCTGCCACCCACAGCGACGGTTACGCCGACCAGGAGCGAGGAAAGCGCGTAGATGCAAAGCTCCGATCGGCGCACATTTACTCCCAGGCTTGCGGCCGTGTCTTCATCCATCGCCAACAAATGCAAATCGCGGCTGAACGCCAGCAATGCGATCCAACCGGGAATAAGGAAGATGAGCATCTGGTTCGTGGTCTCGAACCCGACAGCGTCCAGGCTTCCGATCAGCCATCGCAAAATTTGCAGCCCGCGGTTTTCGTCGGCGAAGTATTGAATCGTTAGGACTCCCGCGCCCGCGGTCAGATTGCAGACTACTCCCGCCAGTAATAGCGCGCCCGGCGCCACGGTCGCGCCGGTTCGGGCGATGTTGTAAACCACCAGGATGGCCGCCGCCGAACCGGCGAACGCCACCAGAAATACGATGGGCACGCCTGCAACGCGCGCGCCCCATCCGAGAGCGATCGCAACGCTTGCGCCCAGCGCGCCGCCACCCGAAACGCCGAGCGTAAATGGATCGGCCAGCGGATTCCGAAACAAGGCTTGCAAGGCCGCGCCCACCAACGCGAGCGTCGAACCAATTACGCCGGCCAAGACAACTCGCGGAAGCCGCAAGCGGAAGAAAATGGCTCGGGCGGTTTCATCGTGCCGAAGCGTGTACCAATCCAAGCGTTGATAGCCCGCCCAGAGCGCGATAAAGGTCGCGGCGGCGAGCACCATCAGAAGAATGACGAGCGAGCGCACCAGCACCGCCTTCGGCATTCGCCCGGGAATCAGTATCGCGGATTCGGCGGATGCGGCCATTCAAACCTCGGACCACACGAACGTCCGGCCTTCCGCGTGCCACACGCGCGCGTGCTCGTCGCCGAATACTTCGGCCAGAACGGCCTCCTGAAGAATCTCGCGCGGCGATCCGGTGGCGGCCATCGCGCCGTCGCGCAAGGCGAAGATTACGTTGAAGTGCGGATCCAGCATGGAAAGATCGTGTGTGACCAGCAACACGGTCAGGCCGCGCCGAGCTTGAAGACCGGCTAGCGTCCGCACCAGCGCGGCGCGGTGTTTCAGATCGAGCGACGCCGCCGGTTCGTCGAGCAAAATGCAGGCTGGTTGCTGCGCCAGCGCGCGGGCGAGCGAGACCAGTTGACGCTCCCCGCTCGACAGTTCGGTGATCCGGCGACTTGCCAGCCCCGCGACGCCCACTGCATCCATCGCCTCCATCGCTTGTTCGGCATCGCGACGGCCTTCAAAAGCGTAGCGCGACAGGTACGGGCTACGGCCTGTAAGAACCACTTCGAACGCGGTAAAAGGAAACGCTCGCGCGGTGCCTTGCGGGACGTAAGCGATCTTGCGCGTGCGCTCAGCCGGGCTGGCCAAATGCAACGGCCGCCCATCGAGAAGGATTTCGCCCTCCGACGGTTTGAGCAGCCCCGCCATCAGACGAACCAGCGTCGATTTTCCACAACCGTTCGGGCCAATCAGCGCGGCCATGGCGCCCGGTTCGAGCGACACAGTAACACCCCGGATCACCGGCGGTCCGGATGGATAGGCGAAGCGCGCTTGGCGAACTTCGATCAATGAGCCGCCTCCCGATGAATGATGCCGGCGAACAGCTCGGCCGTGTCGGCAACGAACTGCGAAGGGTGCGGGAGAAATTCATTATTGACGGGGTACACCTGCCCGGTTCGCACTGCTTCCACCTCCGGCAAGTCGCCCCAAACGGCGCGGGCGTTCTCTCCCAACCGGCTGCTCGTTCCGTGGACAAAATCGATAATGATTTGCGGATTGAGATCCACCACCGCTTCCTCGCTGAGTTTGCCATAACCGATCTTGGCCGGGGCAGCCACCGAATCGCCGCCCGCAATTTCGATGAGATCCGCCAAGAACCCGCCCTTCGTCACGGCATATAGATCGTGCAGCGTGCCGGGAGTGCGATCGACAATCAGAAGCACGCGGCGTCGTGGAAGCGCTCGCGTACGGGCGCGGACCGCATCCAGCCGGGCGTGCACGCGCGTCGAGAGCTCGCGAGCTTGCGCCTCATGCCCCGTCGCTTTTCCGATCAGATCGATGGCGGCGAAAACATCTTTGAGCGTCTGGTCGGGAACCGAAAGAGAATGGATGCCTAAATCGCGAAGGTGGCCTTCGAGGAAAGGCTCCTGCGCGTGCGTTAGGATCACCAAGTCGGGATGCAGCGAGACGATCTCCTCCAGGTTGCTGTCCGCCCATTTTCCAACGCGAGGCAGCGACTTCACGGCGGGAGGGTAAGTGCAATACTCGGAAACCGCCACCACGCGGTCGAAAGCTCCCACGCCGTACAGGATCTCGGTCACGCTCGGCGAAGTGGAGATGATTCGTTGCGGGGCCGTCGCGGCGGCAACCACGGCACAAGCGAGAAACGCGAGCGGAATGCAGCGCGCGGATTTCATGAAAGCTAAAATTCCCATTGCATCCCGCCCATGCCCGTTCGCCCGGCAGTGGGAAAGCCGCTTTCGAAGTACGTCTGGCCGAGTAGGTTCTCCGCTCTTACGAAGAAGCGCAACGCCCGGTATTCGGATAATGGAATGCGATAGCTTGCACCCACGTTCACCT
>JBEKHQ010000236.1:0-5564 GCA_050012195.1 Bryobacteraceae bacterium
CGGAGCGCCCAGTCGACATATTCGATGCCGTCGCGCAGGGTGAACGCGAGTTCCTGCAGCGCGGTGGAACCGGCCTCGCGGATGTGATACCCGCTGATGGAAATGGGATTGAAGCGCGGAGTGTGCCGGGCGCCGAATTCGATGGTATCGGTGACGATCCGCATGGACGGGCGGGGCGGGAAGATGTATTCCTTTTGCGCGATGTATTCCTTGAGGATGTCGTTCTGGAGGGTGCCGGAGAGGCGCGGCCAGGGAACGCCCTGAGTTTCCGCGACGGCAAGGTACATGGCCCAGAGAACGGCCGCTGGAGAATTGATGGTCATGGAGACGGTCACATCCGCAAGCGGGATACCTCGGAAGAGGATCTCCATGTCTTCGAGGGAGCAGACGGAGGCGCCGCATTTGCCGACTTCACCGGCGGCGAAGGGATCGTCGGCGTCGTAACCCATGAGGGTGGGAAGGTCGAAGGCGACGGAGAGGCCGGTCTGGCCCTGGTCGAGCAGGTAACGGTAACGGAGGTTGGTTTCTTCGGGAGTTGCGAAACCGGAGAACTGGCGCATGGTCCAGAGCTTGCCGCGGTACATGCTTTCGTGAATCCCGCGCGTGTAGGGGAACTCGCCGGGCGCGGGGAGCGCGAGGCCGCGGACATCGTCGGGGCCGTAAAAGGGCTCGATCGGGATCCCGCTGAGGGTTTTGCGGTCAATAGCGCTGACTGTGCTGGTTGGCTTCGCCATCTACTTCATTGTAGCGAGTGGGGGTGGGGCAGGGTCGGTTTCGGGTGTTCAACGCGTTCAACGCCAGTCCTGTGCACCATGCCAGATGTACAGGATTTCGACAATTTCCTCGGTGGAACGGTACACAACACGTAAGGCGGGCTGACGAGTTCGCGGGTTCCCTTCACGTCTCCTGGTCGGCCAAGGCCGGGGAAGGTCGCCAGTTGTTCAATGCGGTCGATAACCGCCTGAGCGACATTCCGGGCTGCGGCTGGATTGTCTTGCTGGATGCGTTTAACAGCGGCTTCAAGTTGGTCGGACGCTTCGGTTGTCCACCGAATCGGCCTCACGGGTGAAACAGCCGGTCGATACGGTTACGCACATCTTGATGCTCTACAAGCTCGCCACGGTCAGCTTGCTCAATGCCTTTTTGCACTCCAGCGATGAAGCGGGCTTGATTTTCGAGCATGCGTGCAACAGTGTCTTTCACCAGTTGCTCGGCGTCCTTGCCATTGGCAGAGGCCACTTGCTGGAGCCGCGTTTCAACCTCGGGGGAGAAATGTACTTCCATGCCTTTCAAGATACGGGAAAACCGGCGCGGGGGCAATGGCCATCGCATCGTTCGCCGGTCGTCCCAAGTTTTACCCGTTCTGGAAATTTAGTGGGCATGGATGTCGCCTAGCCGTGCCTAAACGCTTGGCGGTGGGGAGGAGGTACGTTTCGGACTCCCACAAATCCGGATCCCGCTCAGGGTTTTGCGGTCAGTTGCGCTGACTGCTGGTTGGCTTCGGCATCCATTTAATGGTAGCGAACGCGGGATACGGGGCGGCTTCGGATTGCCGGTCGACGGCTGAAGGCGCGTGCGGCTACTCAACCTGGTTACTCAACCTGGACCGCGGGATAGTCTTCCATGTAGACCTCGCCTAGACAGCCATAGTAGGCGACGCACCGCGCGACGAAGTCCACATCGTAGCGGACTACTCCGGCGCCCCAGCAGGCCGCAAGGAACTCGGGGAATGTGCTCTTCCCAGCTTGGTCGGTCCGCAATGCCGCGACCAACGCGTCGCGGTTGAACGGCGGCACATCCACCGTGCCGGAGAATAGGGGCTCGCCTTGGGTCGCGACGGGGCCGTGCTCGGTTAGATAGAGGCTCTCGCAGGCAGGTAGGAACCAGAGATTGCGCTCACGCCTGCGCGCTTGAGAGTTTCGGCCAGATACGGGAAACCGCCCACCTTGGGCCGACCTGCCATGGCCCGCTCTTGGGCGGCTTCGAGATTGTCCGTTGCTTTGCTCGTGGTGTTCTCCGGATTGTCTGATACACGGTAGGATAACAAGGCGGCGCGGAACGAATTATTACCGTTCGGGCATCGCCAGGGACTGAAAATCGTCCGCAAACCGACGCATCAGCCGCGCCAGTTCTTTAAGATCGCGTTTGCTCCACTTCGCAAGCAGCGCGGCCGCCATTCGTTCGCGGGCTGCGTCAAGGGCCCTGGTCATCTTTTTGCCTTTGGCGGTGATGACGGCTTCGCGTAACCGCTTATCCGTTTTCGAGGGGCGACGGCTGATTAGTCCGAGGCCATCGAGTTTGGCGATTTGCCGGCTTACCGTGGTGTAGTCCCTGGCGACCAACTCGGCCAATTCCACGACGCCGATCGGGCCTTTGCGTTCAATCACTACCAGCATCGGAAACAGGGCCCGGTCGAGCGAAACTCCCGCTTCCTGAAGTAGCGCAATGTGACGCCGCGGCCGGTTCATGAGGCCCACCAGATCGATAAGCGTTTGGTGAAGCCGGCGGACTACTTTATTCATGACGCATGTTCCATTGACAGCATAGCACGATATGTGTATTATACACATGTATCAATGACTCGGCCTTCCTCAAATCCGATCGCAGATCGACGGATCAGCGATGTCCTGGATCGTCTGCACGTGCGTGCCGCCCGACAATTGCCGGGGCTGGTCGCCCACTACGCGTTGGAAGCCGTGAAGAAACTGGTGGGCGTGAAGCGCTCTAACGCCGTCGGCGATGCGGAATATCATCGCGACAAGCTTCTTTCGATCGATCGCGGCCAAGGCTGGTTGATCTACATGTTGTGCCGCGGCCTTCAGGCCCGAAGGGTCGTCGAATTCGGAACATCGTACGGCGTTTCCACAATCTATCTTGCCGCGGCGATGCGCGACCAAGGCGAGGGCCTTGTCATCGGAACGGAAATCGAAGCCGAAAAGGCGCGCCACGCGCGCGACCATTTCGCGGAGGCTGGGGTCGCGGAGCTGATCGAACTTCGCGAGGGCGATGCGCTGAATACGCTCAAAGACTGCGGCGGCCCGGTCGATTTTCTGCTGGTGGATGGCTTCCCCGAAGTTGCCAGACCAATCATCGAATTGATGGCGCCTCAACTGCGCAAGGGTGCGATCGTCGTTTGCGACAATGTGGGACACTTTCCGGCCGCCTTGGCCGGCTATCTGGACTTCGTGCGGCGCCCGGCGAACGGCTTTGTTTCGACTCTTCTGCCGTTGCGGGGCGGTACCGAGCTTTCCGTGAAAACCTAATCTAGGTATCGTCGTCCAGCGGGCGACAACGGAGGCGCAACGGTTATTATGTGTATAATACACATAGTTGGAAGGCCGAGAGCAAACATATGAAAGCCGCAATCGTAGTGGAAGCGGGCAAAACGCCCATCTATGGGGATTTCAAGGAGCCGGTCCCGGCCAATGGAGAAGTTCAGGTCACGGTCAGCGCCGCCGCGTTAAGTAACCTGGTCAAAAGCAGGGCATCCGGCACGCACTATAGCTCGTCCGGCGATCTGCCTTTCGTGGTGGGGATTGACGGGGTGGGCCGCCTGGACGACGGCCGTCGGGTCTATTTTGCGCTTCCGAGAGCGCCGTTCGGAAGCATGTCGGAAAAGACGGTCATTCGGCCTGCTCAATGCGTTTCGCTGCCCGACGATTTGGATGACGTGACCGCCGCCGCGATAGCAAATCCCGGCATGTCGGCATGGGCTGCGTTCAAAGAGCGCGCCAAGCTCACAGCAGGGGAAGCCGTCCTTGTAAATGGAGCAACAGGGACGGCGGGCCGTCTGGCCGTTCAGATCGCCAAATATATGGGCGCAAGAAAAACTGTGGCGACAGGCCGAGATGCCAATGCCCTGAAAGCGCTGTCTCGCTTGGGGGCGGATGTGACAATCCCGCTCGGCGACGCGGGCGATGAATTTGAGGATGCCTTAGAGGAGCACTTCGGCGGCGAC
This sequence comes from Bryobacteraceae bacterium, assembly GCA_050012195.1. GTDB lineage: Bacteria > Acidobacteriota > Terriglobia > Bryobacterales > Bryobacteraceae > Palsa-89. The sequence continues at coordinate 3,959 of JBEKHQ010000236.1, forward strand.
GGAATCGATGTCGTTTTGGATTACCTCTGGGGGCAGAGCGCCGAACGGATTATCATTGCCGGGGCAAAGGCGGGAAAAGACGCGGTACCGATCCGGTTCGTGCATATCGGGTCGGTGAGCGCACCGAATATAACGCTTCCAAGCGCGGCCCTGCGTTCTTCGGCTATCACGCTCATGGGAAGCGGCATCGGCAGCATCCCCATGGAGGGCCTCGTAAAATCGATAGGCGAATTGATGCAGGCAACTGTACCCGGTGGCTTCGAAATCGCGACCAAGACCTTTCCGCTTTCCGAAGTTGAACCCGTTTGGGCGGAGGCTAACAGCATGCCGCGCGCCGTATTTCAAGTACCGTAAACCCGGCTCGATGTCGTTGGGCCGCTTTGGCTCCACGCGGTTGTTGCGCACGACCACATTTCGCCGCCCCGTTGTCAGTAGCCTATAGATAGGCGTGCGCGTTCATGCGAGGGGCTCTCAAGCTCGTCCACTAAGGCAATGGCATAGTCCTCCATCGAGATGCGGCTTTCGCCCTTCTCGTTAGAGATCAATTCGTTCGTTCCCAGGCGGAACCTTCCGGTGCGTTCACCGGGCTCGAAGAAGGCAGCCGGGCTGAAGTAGGTCCAGTTGATGTCAGAGCTTTGGAGCAGTTTGAGCGCCTTCTCGTGCGAGGTCGCGATAGGAACCCATGCTTCGGGCAGATGACCCGAGGCGAGCAGGGATACACCAGGAGCTACCTCGAGCGACCCAGCGCCACCGACAACGATCAGGCGGGCTTTGCCGGCGATTTTAATCGCTGCAATCTGGCGCTCGGTCACTCCGAGCAACTGGTTCGGCTCGTCTGGAGGCGGTGCATAGGCGCTCACCACGGCCTCCGCACCGCCGATGATCGATGCAATCTTGTCCACACTGGATAGATCGTCCAGTCTCGCGTCGACCCCGGTGGGTACGTTCGAGACGTTGCGGGCAACGGCGATTACTTTGTGACCGCGCTGGGTCAGTTCCTTGAGAATGCGGCTTCCGGCGTTGCCAGTGGCGCCGTACAGTACGACCTTCATCGTGAATCTCCTTCGGATCTTGTAGCTTTCCATATTCAGATGCGCCGGTAATCTGAACCGATTCTGACTTTGCTCGCATCCACACCTGGCGAACGTGTCACGTCGGAAATAATCGCGGCCAGTGTCGGGACAAACCCTGTCGTAATCCGAAGGCAACCGGCTTTTCTCCGTGAATGGGGCCGGCTCGCGTCGAAAGGAGCAAGGGGCGGAGGGTGGACCCTTTCACGCAATCCAGAAACAATCCTGTTTAGTGAAGTAAAAGAACTGCGTTGGGAGAAGAAGCGTCTTTTCGTAAGCACAAGAACGAGCCCCACCCACAGTGCATGGTCGGCCGGAGTGCCAAGTTTGCATTAGAAGATGTCTACGGTTGTGCTGAACAAGCGGTGGAAGAAAGCATAGCCGGTGGACGGTTCAAGACATGCTCGTAAAGATAAAAGCGTGCTGCGGCCCTAAGATTACGCCGCAGTCTCACAAAGGACCCGGTTTTGAAAACAGTTTCAGAAATGACAAGGCTGCGTTATCATCGAGAAGAATTCCTGAAATGAGCAAGACTT
>JBEKHQ010000237.1:0-5549 GCA_050012195.1 Bryobacteraceae bacterium
AATTTTCTCTCTCTCACGGCCCTGACACCAGGCGTCAGCACCAATACGCCCGTCAATGAGGTCGCATCCAGCCGCGAGGGCGGCACCCGCGGCAGCTTCACCGTCAGCGCGGGCGGCCCGCGCGCTTATTTTAACTACTATTCACTGGACGGCGAAGACAATACGGACGTCAACTACAACGCCTATATCTACCTGCCTTCGCTGGATGGGATTCAGGAATTCAAGGTGGAGACCGGTGTGCTTCCAGCGGAGTACGGTCACAATCTGACCCAGGTAAACGTGACCACGAAGAGCGGTTCGAATGAACTGCACGGAGCTCTGTTCGAGTTTATACGCAACGCCGATCTGGACGCGAAGAATTACTTCGACAACCCCGCCGCGCCTATACCGCCATTTAAGCGCAATCAGTTCGGCGCCGACGCGGGCGGGCCTATCAAGAAGAACAAGCTGTTCTTTTTTGCCGATTACGAGGGAACGCGAGAGCGCAAGTCGATCACAAAAGCAGAGACTGTTCCGACCCAGAATGAGGATAACGGAAACTTCCAGGGGTTCAACCAGCTTTACGATCCGAATACGAGAGTTTACAGTTACACGAACGGAGCTGCTACCGGGGTACTTTCGTCTTCTCCCTTTACAAACAACATCATCCCTAGTCAGGAAATCAGTCCCATAGCGAAGGCGTTCCTCGCAAACTACGTGCCCCTGCCGAACGTTGGCGGAGTCAATAACCCTGGGCCGATTAACTATTTGACCTCACTAATACAGCCCACCAACAATGACTTTGAAGGCGGGCGACTCGACTACGCGCAGAGCACAAGCATGACCTGGATGTTCCGGTATACCCACTCCAACGAGTATCAGGCCGTCCCGGGTTCGTTCGCGAACGAGGGTCAAATCACAAATTCGCATGCGGACCAAGGGATGATCGGGAATACCTGGATTATTAGCCCGACCAAAGTAAACGACTTCAGGATTGCCGTCAACTACCTTTCCGACATCCTCCCCACCTATAATTCCAACAAAAATGACGTCGTCGCCCAGATTGGTTTTAGTCCATCGGTTTATCCCACTAACGTTCCTTTCGATTGGGGCGTTCCCGGTCTCAGCGCTACGGGACTCACGCTGGGTGGAGAAATTCAGAGCGCGCTGAACTATGACGCACACGGAAACATGAAGGACAATTTTTCGTGGATCGTCGGCAAGCACAGCTTCAAGTTCGGCGGAGAATACGGCCGTTATCGGTTCAATGGCCTCAATAACACATACGGTTCTGGCACCTACGATTTTAGCGGCCAGTACACCACCCCGCTGGGACTGACTGCGCCGAGCCCGGCGAACTCCTTTGCGGACCTCCTGTTGGGAGACATTGAGCTCGACACAGGCCTGTTCGGCGCGCAGGTTTTCAATCTCCGCTGGAACTACTTCGCCGCTTTTGCCGAAGACACGTGGAAGGTCACGCCAAAACTGACGGTTACTTATGGGCTGCGATGGGAAGACCAGACGCCGCCGGTTAGCAAATATGACAATCTGACCACGGTATATTTCAGATGGGACAACTCAGTGACTCCCGTCATCTGCCGCGCCGGCACGGGCGACCCATACCGCGGCGGGCAGGGATTTCTGGCGCCTCCGGGTATTCAAATTGTTAGCAACGGCACCTGCAATAACGAGTTCAATAATGACCCGTTCAACTTCGGCCCCCGGGCGGGCCTCGCATATAGCTTGAATTCGAAGACTGTGCTCCGCGCCGGAGGAGGACTTTTTTTTGCTCACGATATCGGGAACGGTTTCGTTGAGCCCGACCGAAACATCCCCTGGAGCTTAATCCAGGAAGACAAAGGGGGGCCGGTTCAACCAACTCTCACGCTAGCGAACCCGTACCCTGCGCCTGCATTGCCCTCGTTTACGTCGGCCACGGAACGAAACGAGCCGACAGCTCGATCCTACGAGTGGTCGTTTGGTATCCAGCGCGAACTGTACCGCAATGCCTCGTTGGAAGTGAACTATGTGGGTTCCTCTAGTATGTATTTGCCGATGATCAGCAGTTATGACACCGCTCCTCCCGGACCCGGTCCCCAAACCCCGCGCCAGCCCTTCCCTCAGTTTGGCGGTGGTATACAAGACCTGCACGATCAAGTTCACGCTACCTACGATTCGCTTCAGGTGAAGTTCCAGCAGCGATTTACGAACGGTTTCACCGTGCTTAGCTCATATAGCTACGGAAAAGCGATTGACAACGGAAGCTCGCTACGAGTAATCATCGCGTCAAACGATGCTCGAAACCCCGGGGATCCTTCGGACGTCCGCGGCCTATCATCTTTCGATTTCCGTCAGCGGTCGGCAACATCATTTCTCTACGAGATCCCGGTCGGAAAAGGCAGGCATTACCTGAACAACGCCAACCGTTTTGTAGATTTGATCTTGGGTGGATGGCAAGTCGGCGGAATCCTCACTTTGCAGAGCGGACTCCCGTTCAGCCCGAATTGCATTTCCGAGGCGACGTTCCAAAATGGCGGTACGCTCGGCGACGACCCCGCTGCCTGTTTTCCGAACGCGACTGGGATTAATCCTAATAGTGGGGTAGGGATTCACAACCAAAAAGATTGGTTCAATACGGCTGCTTTCGTCAACCAAACACCATATAGTTATGGCAATGCCGGGCGTGACACTATAACTGCACCTGGAATTGTTGAAATGGATGCGTCGCTCATTAAGTATTTTCCTATAACAGAGCGTCAACGCCTAGAATTTCGCGCCGAGTGTTTCAATATTGCAAATCACCCCATCTGGGGCCAGCCTTTCCAGTATGTGGGCGTTCCGGGTCTGACTGGCTTAATCAGCAACACCATCATCGACTCGCGTGAATTCCAAGGCGCCTTGAAATACACTTTCTGAGAGAGAGTGTTTGGGAGTAAAGCGCTCGGCGGAACCGAATCCAGGCCTGCGGCAACTGGTTCCGCCATCCGGTTAGGCGAGACTACATTGGCAGCTATAGTGAGGCGCTTGATTCGGACCTGCACGCTTTTGGCCGTGGCGGCCGCCGCGGTTGCCGAAGCCCAGACCATGAACATGCAGGTGATCGCTCAGGCGCTTGGAGTGCGCTGCGAATATTGCCATTCGGCTGCCCCTGGCAGCGACGCGATCGAACCCAAAAAAGAGATTGCGCGCGCGATGATGGCTATGACTCGCGATCTCAACGTAAAGATACAAGAGGCAACCGGCAAGACGGCGAGCGAAACCGCGCGCGTCGAATGCGTAACTTGCCATCGGGGCGCCGCGATCCCTCAGCCTCTCCCTGCCATCATCCTTCGAACCGTCGCCGAGAAGAGTGGCGCCGCTGCAGCCGACCAGTATCGTCAGCTCCGGAAGGAATACTATGGCCGAGCAACCTATGATTTCAGCGAGGATGCGCTGCTCGAAATCATCCAGCGTTTGGTTGAAGCAAAGCCCGACGATGCTATTGCGCTCTTGCGGATGAATCTGGAGTTCAATCCTCAGTCGGCGAAAACATTCGCCCTGATTGGTTTCGCCTACACCCGCAAAGTGGATAACTTGTCGGCCATTATTAATCTGGAAAAATCGCTCGAGCTCGATCCGGCCAACGGAATGGTGCGCGGCATGCTCGAACAATTGCAAGAGGACCGCCGCCGAAAACAGCAGCAATGATGATTCCATGACCATGAGCTCCCAGGTCGAATTTCCGGCTCGCCCTTGCACGAATCTATCCCGGCGAGGCCTGCTGCTTTCGCTGTCCGCGATCGCCGCTGCGCCTGGTTTGATTACGCCTGAGTTGATTGCGCAAGCGCGCAAGCGCCAAATCCCATTGCAGACGCTCAACCACGCCACCATCACGGTCGCCGATGTCCACCGGTCTACCGAGTTTTACCAGGGACTCTTCGGCATGCCGATTCAGGACCGTCAGGGCGCCTTGCCGTCACTTCGCATTGGAGCGGGACCGCAATTCATTTTCCTTGGAGGCGGCAGCGCGAACGCCAAGCCCGGCATCCATCACCTGTGCGTCACCACTGACCACTTCGATGTGAACCAGATCCTCGGAATCCTTGCCGAACACGGCTTTGTGAAGGACGACAGCGGCGTAATGGCCAGCGGGCCGTCCAAAGTCCACGTCAGAATCCGGCCGGAGAACTTGGGCGGCGCGCCCCAGGGTACGGCCGAGCTTTCCATCGGAGATCCGGACGGCATTATCGTGCAGATCCAGGACACGCGCTACGCCGGAGGAGCGGGGCGGTTAGGGGAAGTCGTCGAGATTGAGCCCTCGCCGGTCAAGGGACTCATCGCGGTCCGCGACATCAGCCACTTCACGCTGGATGTCTCGGACGTGCAGCGCTCTCTGGCTTTCTACCAGGACCTGTTCGGCATGCCGATTCAAGCTCACCAGGGTGCGACACCCGCTCTCGCGGTTGGCTCCAAGCGCGCATTCCTGGCCTTAGCGGGCTCTGGCGCCGCGGGTGGGCCGCACCGGAAGCCTGGGATCAACCATCTTTGCCTCACCATGCAGAATTTCAACTCCGACCGAGTCTTGAAAACACTGGCCGGATTCGGAGTCAAGCCCCGGGGCGATATGAACGCGCCGGCGGGTCCTCTGGTGTCATGGGTAGTGCTACGGAAAGAGGATCGCGGAGGTTCGAAAGAAGGAACTCCCGAGCTCTATTTCACCGATCCGGATGGCCTCACGATGCAGCTTCAGGACGTGAAATATTGTGGCGGCTCAGGCCGGCTCGGCGAAGTATGCAGTGGCTGATGATCCATTACTGCAAACTAAGCGCAATCAGTTCCGCTGGCTGATTTGGGGCGCCCACGGGCACGATTATGTACTGCTTGCCGTTGAGCATGTAAGTCATCGGGATGCCGCTCTGGTTCGCTGGAAGAAGGAATTCAGACACCACCTGACCCGACTGTTTGTCGTACGCTCGGAACATCGGCCCTCCGGCGCCCTTGCCGGCCGCAAAAAGACCCGAACCTTCGCCGGCAAAGACCAATGTCTTGGTCACGATGATGCCGGACCGATCCTGCCGTCCAGTTCTCGGAATTGTGACGCCCTTCAGAGCGGGGTGAGCCTTCACGTAATCCGGCGTATCGGCGTTCGGGACCATCCAAAGCTGCTCGCCCATTTTTAGATCGATCGCGGTAATCCGCCCCCATGGCGGTTTGGTTAGCGGTAGTCCCTGGACTTCGCCATAACCGCCCCCGAAAGAACAATACTTCAATTTAGCTACCGTCGTGAATCCCGGTTCGCACTCACGCAGCGCCGCGACCATCGGAAGGGTGATGGAACTGACGTAAAGAATTCCGGTCTCCGGATCCGCGGCCCCCCCTTGCCAATTCGAACCACCCACCAGGCCCGGCACCATCATCGTTCCCTTGGTTCCCTTGGGATCGTTAACCGAGGGAGGCGTAAAGACCGGGCCGATTCTATATTGCGACAAGACTTTCAGCGCTTCCGCTTTGAGCTCGGGCGTGAAATCGATCACATCGTCGGGTCCGATTCCTTGCCGGTCGAACGGCGGCGGCTTAGTGGGAATCGGTTG
>JBEKHQ010000238.1:0-5546 GCA_050012195.1 Bryobacteraceae bacterium
CGCGGTCTTGCCGTGGTCGATATGGCCCGCCGTGCCGATAATGATGTTCTTCATCTCGACGATCTTCATCCTAACGCCTCTGGCGGGGCAGGAAGAGGGAGTCCCGCTCTTCAAGGACGGAGTGGCGGACGTGCGCGTCGACGCGCAGGTGACGGCGGGCAAGGACCTGATCCGGGGGCTCTCCAAAGAAGAGTTCGTTATAACCGACGAAGGTCAGCCTCAAACCATCCTCTCCTTCGCGGCCGGCGACGAGCCTTTGAACCTGCTGCTCCTGTTCGACATCAGCGGCAGCATGCAGCCGTACATCGAGGCCATCGCCCAGACCGCTCGCGACGCGTTGGATCACCTGCGCCCCGGCGACCGGGTAGCGATCATGGTTTTCGCGCGAAAGACGGCGGTGCATCAAGGCTTCAGCGACAATCTTGCCGAGACCGCCCGCCAGATCGGCAGCGCGGTGAAGGATTGGGACGTCGGAAGCACCACGCTGATTAACTCGGCGGTGGCGGATGCCGCCCACTATATGCAGAAGCACGCGGGCCGGGAAGGGCGCCGGGCGATTTTGATCCTCACCGACAATTTGAGCACGAGTTATCAGCTTACCGACGGACAATTGATCCGCGAATTGGACAAAGCCGACACGGTCCTGAACGCGATCGTAACGGGACACGCGATTCGGCCCAACCCGCCGTCGCAAGGCCAGAATCCGGATCCAGATTACACGCCCGCCAATGTCTTCCACGTGGCCGAGGAAACGGGCGGCGAGTGGGTGAAGGCTGGCGACGCGGGCGCGACGTTCACCGCCATGATCGAGCGCATCCGTACGCGCTACATGCTCTCCTATCACGCTCCGGAATCGCAACCCGGAACCTTTCGACACATCACGGTGAAGCTGTCGGTCGAAGGGCAGAAGAAATATCCGGCGGCCGAGATTCGGACGCGCAGCGGATACTACGCGCAGTAGACTGAAGGCACGGTGAGATTCGGCTGGCGGCACACCGCGATGCGAGCGTTCGTCGCGCTCGGCCTCGCCGTTGTTTTGATCACCGAGGGATTGGGAAGCCTGGGCGAGTTGCGCCGGGTTCCGCTGATCGTCGCCTGGTGCATTGTTCTTGCGGCAGGCATCGGATTCGCCGCGCACTGCTATCGCCAACGTGCAACGCCGCAGCTCGCGCTTCCCGCGATTTCTCTCTTGGACGGAATCGCGGTGGTCGGCGTAATCGCGATCGTTGCCATCGTCGGCCTCATCGCGTTCGTCAGCCCGCCCAACAGCAGCGACGCAATGGCCTATCACATGCCGCGCGTGATTTATTGGGCGCAACAACACAGTGTCGCGTTCTTCCCGACGCCGTACCTGAACCAAATCATGCTGCAGCCGCTGGCGGAGTACTTCATGCTGCACACCTACCTCCTTTCCGGTAGCGACCGCTTCGTCAATTTCGTGCAATGGCTGGGGATGTTGGGGAGCGTCGTTTGCGTGTCGTCCATCGCCGGGTTGTTCGGCGCCAGGGCGCGCGGTCAGGTGATTGCAGCCCTGTTTTGCGCCACGCTGCCCAATGGGATTCTGCAGGCGTCGGGCGCGAAGAACGACTACTTGCTGGCGTTGTGGCTCGCGAGCATGGCGTACTTCGCTCTTCTGTATGTCCAGGAACGGAAACCGGTGGACCTCGCGTACTGCGGAATCGCGCTAGGGCTGGCCCTGTGCACGAAAGCAACCGCGCATCTGTACTTCCCCGGCATTCTGGCTGCGATTGTTCTGCCCGCCCTGCGGCAATTGCGTTGGGTCGGCTTGGCGCGCATGGCTCTGGTGCTCGCGGCTGGTGTGATGTTGGTGAACGGGCCGCAGTACGTGCGCAATGTGGATCTTAGCCGGTCGCCGCTCGGCTTTGATTCGGCTCAAGGCGACGGATTTTTCCGCTGGCGAAATGAAACCTTCGGATGGAAGCAAACCGCGTCCAATCTGCTTCGCAACGCGTCCGACCAACTGGGCGCGCGCAGCGATCGATGGAATGAAGACGTGTACGCCTCGGTGTTGCTGATACATGGATGGATGCACGCCGACCTCAACGATCCCGCCACAACCTGGCGCTGGACGCAATACCAGCCTCCGCGCAACACCAACCATGAGACCAACGCCAACAATCGCTGGCACCTGCTGATCCTGTGTATCGTCGCCATTGTGCTGGCGGTTCGCCGCGGGCCTGCCTCGCGCATCGTCTACGTTGCGGGCCTGATTTTCGGATTCGTACTCTTCTGCTTCTATCTGAAGTGGCAGCCGTTCTCCTCGCGATTGCTTCTGCCGCTGTTCGTTTTGACCGCCCCGGTCGCCGGCGCCGAGCTAGAAAAACTCCGCCCCGCCGCGCTGCAGTGGCTGCTGTGCCTGTTTCTGCTGAACAACGCGCGTCCCTATTTGTTCGAGAATTGGGTGCGGCCGCTCAGGGGTCCGAACAGCATTCTTCGCACCAGCCGCGACGACGATTATTTTTCTGACTTTGGCCAGTGGCGCAATCGAGCCTCGTACCTGACCGTGGTTGAGGCCGCGAGTAAGGCAAGCTGCGACCGTGTCGGGATCGACATCAACGAGTTCCAGTTGGAGTATCCCTTCCAGGCGCTGCTCCGCGAAGCGACACCGAGTGTCGAATTCATGCACACCGGCGTGCGCAATGCGTCGCTGAAGTACGCGCGGCCGTCGCAACCGTGCGCGGTGTTATGCATGAACTGCGCGGGCAAGCCCGCCAGGCTCGGCTTGTACGGCGACTTCGGCACGGTGGTTCAGGCCGGCGAGTTCGTTCTCATCCTGCGATAGGCGCTAGCGAAGGAACCGCCGCGCAAACTCCGGGGTGGCGTTCAATTCACGATCGCCGTTTTCCTTGGACGGCTCAATTTCACTGCCTTCGTGCCACTCGTTCCAACTGGTGATGAGGATCCAATCCGGTTGCGCCGCGACGGCCTCTTGCCAGAGAACCCGATACGTTTCGCCGCCATGCCGGTCGGTGGTCGGCCGCGGTCCGGGACGGTTCAGTTTCGTATCGTCGTAGCCGGGAATCACGGTCACGCAGGAGATCCGTTTGCCGGCGGTAGCCACCCACTTCGGATATGTCGCGCGAGCCCAGGCGCGAATCTCGTCGACGCTCTTGTTTGCCGTTTGGCCGGTCGGATTATAGCTGTGAATCCCATCGAAGAGCTTGGACGCCGCGTTTGAGATCTCGTCCGCCATGAAGCAAACGCCTCCAGCGTAGCGCCGGTTTACTTGGGTTATGACTTGCTCCCACCCGGACAGATGCAATTCGTTTAACGCCCGCGCATAGACGAACACCACCGGCTTTCCGTCCGCCCGCAGCCACGTATTGTGCTGGGCATAACGGTTCAGGATGTCCAGGAGATCGTCTTCGGTAGCCTCGGGGGTCGGCGACTTTCGCGGCTTAGCGGCTTCGTAATAGATCGCAATCTTGAGCCCGGCTCGCTCGGCGGCGGCCAACAGCAGCGGCATGCCTTGTTCTTGAAAGTCGCCCGGCCGCCACCAGCTCACAATCAAGCCCGTGATGCCCGCCGACTTCGCCTGCTCGAATTGCCTTTGGACGATCTTCGGATCGTGGCAGTCATAGCGCCCGATCAGGGGTTCATGGGCGATACCTTCGGGCCAGTGCGCCCATCGCCCGCTCACATCGGGATTCGCATACCAGCCGTAATAAAAAGCCAGGACCTGGTGCGCGCGGTTTCGTCCGAACAAATGCCCGCAAAAAGTCAGCCCCGCGGCCCCGGGCACGATGGATAAGAGTTTCCGGCGAGTCATCGCTTCTAATCCGAGTATAGAAACCGCGGGTAGCGCGTTACGGGCAAGTTCGACCGCTTGACGGCCACGCAGTAGATCTGCTCGCCCCGCAGCGAGTTGTTGTAGCCGCTCCTTTCGAGAAAATTCCACATTGCGCGATGGCCTTCGAATCCGGCGATGGGCTCGGTGAACAAACTCTCGATCGCGAAGCCGCCCGCCTGTAACGCATCTTGAAGCTCGAAAGGTGTGTACTCCCGCACGTGGGGGAATTCCGCTGGGGCGTCCGCGCGCGGCCGATGATAGAGGGAGTACACCTGCGGGTTTTCATATCCGTGCAGGGCGCGCGCCACCGAGGTCAGGCTGCTGGCATTGGGCGTTGTGAGCAGCAGCCGCCCTCCCTCCTGCAGAACGCGCCCGCACTCCATCAAGAAGTGCATAGGATCACGGAGCAGATGCTCGATCAGCTCGCACGCGAGCACGGTTTCGAAGTGGCCATCGTCGTACGGAAAGCGATCGCGCTCCGCATCGAACAAATCCACCGGAATCTCGACGCGCTGTCCGCGCACGCTCGCGACCCTTTGGTCGGTGCGGCCCAACGGACCCTCGTAGGCGCCCCGTACGTCCGAATATCCGCGCCACTTTGAGAGGAATGGCGTAATTTGCATGTAGCAGCCCAGTTCGAGGATTCGCCCGCTGCTTTGAGATCGCGGCACCAGCGTTAGCGTGCGAGCCAGCCGCGGCAGATGCCCCTCGAAGTAGATGCGGGCGACTCCGTCCGGCATATCGAGCCCCCGCAATTGCTCCATAGCTGCCTGGAATTCTTCCGGATGCTCCAGGACTGGCATCGGATGTTTGCGTGCCACCGAAGATTCATAACGCCTGCTGAAGTAAATGTTCAAGCGCCGGAGCGCCGCGCGGATCGCCCGCAGATGGAATGGAAGAGGTGCTCGGCGCCTACTCAAGCCCCGATATTACCAGTTGAGCGACGTTGCTCTCCGTTCCACCGATACTGACCATCAACGGATAAGCTCCGCTCGCGAGCGCGGGTACTGTCAGGTTTATCTGCGCGACGCCGGGGTAGAGCGGCGCCAGTCCGGCAAACTGAACTTGCGCCTGCGCTCCGCCGATCGTGGCCGACACGTTGGAAGTCGCCGAGATCGTTTGCCCGGCGTTCGGCGCGGCGCCGTCATCGATGGCGGTGGTAACCGGGCCCTGTCCAGTGAAGAAAACCGATACAACACTGCCGGCCGAGGCAGGGTTTTGCAACGAATTTACGGATCCGTCGGCATTGAGCGCCGCGGCGTAGCCGCTCTCATTGGTGAACAGGCCGGGCGCGGCCGGCTGAACGGTGATGTTCATCGGGGAAGACAACGCGCCGCGAGTTCGCACGACGACCGTTGCCTTTCCGGCGGCAATTTCCCAAGGCACTTGAGCGTTGATCTGGCCGGGCGATTCGAAAAGCAGAGGGGTGGGCACGCCGTTTATCGTTACGGAGGTGTCGGCGACGGATAGAGGCAGAGGAATCGTAGGCGCGCTCGCCGCCATCGCAGAAAGGCCCGAACCAAAAACCGAGATCAGCGATCCGGGCGAGATCGCAGCCTGCGAGTAACTAGCAGCGTTCTCGACGGCAGCGATGGCGGGAGGTTGGGGAGCCAATTCTCCGTAAACGGCGACGCCCGCGATGCTGGGCGCGAAAACCTTCCCATCCGCTATGGTCGGCACGGAAAATTCCGCATAGCCGGGCAAGTTGTCCGACGCCAGCGCGTTGCTGTCATAG
>JBEKHQ010000239.1:0-5520 GCA_050012195.1 Bryobacteraceae bacterium
ATCACCAGCGCTTGCTGGTGCTCCGTTTCGATGTGCAGCACATCCAGGCAAATGCTTTCCGCCAGCGTCGGCTCGTTCAGCAGGCGATACCTTTCGGCTTTCTCCAGCGCCTCGGCGATGCCGGCCTTGGAAATCGGTTTCAGTTCGAACTGCATGGCCTCTCTCTTCGGAACATCGTCATCTTAACCCAACCGCCGGCGCAGCCGTTAAGCGCGCAGGAAGGCCCTCAACTCGGACAATGTCTCGTCCGGCGTGGTCTCCTGCAGCGAGTGCCCGCCGGGCAAACCCCGGCCTGAAACGTGAGCGGCGCGTTCCTTCCAGGTTGCCAGCACGTCGTACATCCGGCCCATGGCGCCGTTCGCGGCCCACAGGGCCAACATCGGGCATTCCACCTTGCGGCTCATGTCCGCTTCGTCGTGTTCCAGATCGATGGACGCAGCTGCGCGATAATCCTCGCACATGGCGTGAACCGTCGCCGGATTCTTGAAGGTTCGCACGTACTCGGCGTGCACGTCCGAATCCGCCTGGTTCATCGAACTGCCGCGGCCCATGTAAAAATCGATGCTGTTGTTGAGGAGCGTTTCCGGGAACGGCGCCGGTTGAATCAAAAAGAACCAGTGGTAGTAGGCGGTGGCGAATTCCTTGGTGACGTTATGGAACAACTTGTAGGTGGGCACGATGTCGATCACGGCCAGTTTGGTTACTTTGTCGGGATGATCGAGCGCCATGCGATGGCCGGCGCGCCCGCCGCGGTCGTGGCCGATCACGGCAAACTTGTCGAAGCCGAAGTGGCGCATCACCTCGACGCCGTCCAGCGCCATGGCGCGTTTGGAATAATTCTCGTGATTCTTGCCGCCCTCGGGCTTGCTGCTGTCGCCGTAGCCCCGCAAATCGGCGATGATCAGCGTGTAATCCTTGGCGAGATCGGGCGCGATCTTGTACCAGGTGGCGTGCGACTGCGGCGCGCCGTGCCATAGCAGCAACGGCGGACCTTGGCCGCCTGAGAGCACGTGGATGGTGGCGCCGCTGGTGTCTACTTTCGACACCTTGAAACCGGGGAATAAGCGAGCGTCGGCGCCGGCGTCCTGGGCCTCGGCCGTTCCCAGCCCGGCCAGCGCGGCTCCGCCGATCAACCCCGCCGCCTTTTGAAGCAACTCGCGCCGTTCGATGCGGTGCGTTCTTTCATCTGACATGGATGTCCAGCCTCCAATCCGGTTGGCCTATTTTACTGCTTTTGCGAAGGGAGGAAAGTCGGGAATGGACCCGGGTCAGGCTAATGCGGCGGTGGGGACTGCGCCGAAGCGTCGTTCGCGCGAGCGGAATTCCGCGACGGCGGCGGCCAGGTCCGATTCGCTGAAATCGGGCCACATCACTGGCGTGAACACCAGCTCGGCGTAGGCGCATTCCCACAGCAGGAAGTCGCTCAGCCGCTTTTCGCCGCCCGTGCGGATCAGCAGGTCGACGTCTTTGCCGCCCAACAGCGACGAGAGATTCTCGCGCGTCGGGTTCTTCCTGAGATGCGCGGCCGCTTGCACGATGGCATCGCGGGAAGAATAATCCACAGCCAGCCGAAGATGCAGTTTCCTTCCCTGCTCGGTCGCTTTCTCGCAGGATTCGATCACCGGCAGAAGCATGCGCGGCAAACGGTCCCGCCGGCCGATTACGGACACGCGCACGCCGTTCTCCACGCATTTGGCCTGCTCGCGGCGCAAGTAAGTATGGAACAACCTCATCAGGGCGGAGACCTCGGCGGAATGCCGCTGCCAGTTGTCGGACGAAAAAGCGTAGACTGTCAGGGCCTTGATTCCTAGATCGGCGCAAGCTTCCACCGTTCGGCGCAGCGCATTCACCCCGGCGCGATGACCGGCGATGCGAGGCAGCCCGCGCGTCGTGGCCCATCGTCCATTGCCATCCATGATCACGGCGGCATGCAGCCCATCGGAAATGCTCGGAGACGGAAATTTCATGTTAGCCGCGCACCGCGTAAATCAGAGCTTCCATATGATCCAGGTACTTTTCGAGCGCGCGCCGGCCAGTCTCGGTCAGCCGATACTCGGTCTTCGGAATCCGGCCGTCAAACGATTTGTTGCCGGCGATGTAGTTCGCGTCCTCCAGCTTTCGGGCATGCACGCTCAAGTTCCCATCGGTAGTCTTGAGCAGCTTCTTTAACTCGTTAAACGCGAGCGACTGGTTCGCCGCCAGAGCGCTCACGATACCGAGCCGCATCCGTTCGTGAATCAAACGGTCGAGCTCCGGTAACGCCTTGCCGCCCGCTACGCCCCCCATACCTGGCGGTTTGGCCGCGGCATCCTTCCGGGCTGTGTTTTGCTTTGCCATGCTAACCGCCGAACCTGCGGGCAATGATCAATCCGAAAACCAGATGCAGGCCTCCAAATCCAGCGATCAAAAACCAGGTGCCCCACGGGAGGGGGCAAAACAACGCCACCGCGCCCAGCGCCATGAAACACAAACCCATCACCGGAACCACGCGCACCGAAAACGCTCCGCCCGTCACGATTCCGGTGCCGTACAGCACCAGCCAGGTGCCCGGAATCGCGGCGTAGAGCCCGGCGCGGTACAGCACTATCGTCAGCAAGGCGCCCACCAGCAACGGTGGAGCGAAGCTGAGGACGAACCGTCGCGCCGGACCGGATAGCACGGGGACCTGCGCGACACTGGCCTTGCGCTGCATGGCCAGCGCTCCGATCGCGATGGCCACCACGCCTTCCACCAGCCACGTCGTAAGCCAGCCCTCGATGGTCGCTTGCCGGGACGCAACGGCGGCCGCCAGCAGCGCGCTTAGGCCGATAGCAAAGCCTCCCCATCCGGGAACCGCCGTAAACGAGCCGGCGCGTTCCATCGTCTCGCGAATGAATCGCAGATTGTCCACTGCGTGGGTGTGCAGAGAAACCGCTTGCGCGCGAACCCTCTGGATGGGCTGGACGGTGGCCATGCAGTGATTATAAGAGATCTACTTTGCGTTGTAAAGTGGATTCTGGACCGGTCCCGGTTCCGCCGAACAGATCGAGTTGATCGTCCACCGGCCATTCCCTGGTTTCGCGGGCTTTCAATCCGTGACGATCTCGGATTTTGCGCACTCGCTCCTGGATCATCTCCGGATATGCGCCGCGCAAATGGGCGCTCTTCTCGAAACGCTCCCGGTAGCGTCGCTCCAGGTGCGGAAAGCGCTCGGCCAGGAACGGAAAGAAAACCCTTTGCGCGCAGGGCTTCAGGAACAGGGGCCCGGCGCTGAAGGACGACGCCCCGTTTTCGGCCGCGGCCGCGCAAACCTCGTCCAGATTCCGCTCGCTGTCATTGATCAGTGGCATTACCGGATGCGCCAAAACGCAGACCGGGAGCCCGCTTTCGCTCAACTTTCGGACCGCAGCCAGCCGCAGCGCCGGACGAGGGGCGCGAGGCTCGATCAAGCGGGCCAGCCGTTCGTCCAGCGTGGTGATGCTCACGTGCACCGCCACCGAATTCCCGCGCGCTATCCGGCTCAGCAGTTCCGCGTCGCGCGCCACCAGGTCCGATTTGGTCGTAATCCCGTAATCAAACCGGTGTTCGCCCGCGCATGCCTCTAGAATCCGGCGCGTGATTCGGAAACGGCGCTCGGCGGGCTGGTAAGGATCGGTGGCCGTGCCGATCCAGATGGTCGCGCCAGGTTTCAAACGCCGCAGCTCGGCGCGGAAGGCCCCCGCTTCAAATCGCTTGGCGTAGATCTTGTGCTCGAACAGCGACGGATCGCGTAGCTCCATGAACTCGTGGGCGTAGCGGGCATAGCAGTATTTACAACCGAACTCGCAGCCGCGATATGGGTTGATGGTCCAGATGGAGCGCATGCGCCCGGAACCGCGACCGATGAATCGGCGGGTTTCCAGCTCCAGATACTCTACTTGTCGCTTCGCTTCGAGGAGCTCGCCGGCGGCAGCCAACCGCGCGATGCCGACGAGCCTGGGGGCGGGATCGTCTTCGAACAGCACGGCCCTTATATTCGCCGTTTGTTCGCCTGCTTGTCAAGCGGCATCACAGCACCACGCGCGAGTCGCCGTCGCGGCGCGTGATCCGTTCCCGATCGAGAAACTCCAGTAAGGGGATGGCGTACTTGCGCGAGACGCCGGTCCAGTCCTTGAACTCGGGCACGGCGAAACGGCTGCCTTTTCGCGCCGCCAGCAGTTCGCGCAAGGATTGAATCGCCGAGGCGTGAAACACCAGCTCGTCGCTCACGCGCACCAGTCGTTCGTCCTTCAGGAGCAACTGCAGGATGGTGCGCGCCCGATTCGGTTCGACACCGGCCTTGGCGAGCACTTCCGGCAAAGCGGGAACGGCCAGCCCGGCCGAGCGAAAAGCATCCTCGATTTTGGCGGACGCCTCTTGTTCGTCTTTCTTGAACGAAATCTGATGCGCCGCCAGCCGGACCGTCTCTCCGTCCACGGCCAGGGTCTTGGCCCGCGACAGCACCGCGTCCATCAGCCAGGGCGGCGCGCCCGGCAATCGCCGGCTGCGCAGTTCCTCCTTCGAGACGCCCGCCAGAAGCGGATTCCGCCGATGAAACTGTTTCAGGTGCTCGTGGATGGCTTCGATTTGCTTCGCTACCCATTCCTTGTCGAGAACCCAGAAGTGCGGCGCATCGAGAACGATCACTAGCGGCGACGACACGGCGCGCCGAATGTCGGCTTCGAGGAGCCCCGTGCGCGCCACCAGGTCGGCCATTCCCATTCCATAGCGGGACTCGGCGACCAGCATCGCAATTCGATCCGCCGCGGGCGAGCTTCGGAGAATCTCCAGGCGCTCTCGGGACCCGCGGCGCGGAGGAGCGCCGTCGAAAACCATCCCGCCGCCGATGGTCACTACGGGCGAGAACATGCGCACGATAAAACGATCGCCCGGCAACAGCAGCAGCGGCTCTTTCAGCAGGAAGCGGACGTAGTCGGAACTGCCGGGCTGGAGCGGCTCGGCGCCTTTGAGCCGTCGCATCTCGGCTTCCACCTCGGCCGTGCCCGCGTGAAAATGCACCGGCGCGCGGTGCTTCAGAGGTTTGGCGGATTTCAATAAATCGAAGGAGCAGTCGATTTGCGTGGTCGCGTGGAATCGTCCGGCGTCGACGAGCATCATGCCTCGGGCGATATCCGACGGCTCCACGCCGGCCAGGTTGAGCGCGGTTCTCTGTCCGGCGGTGGCTTGTTCGACGGAAGATCCATGCACCTGGATGCCGCGGACGCGAACACGGCGGCGCGCCGGATGCAATTCGATCTCCTGCTCCAGGCGCACGACGCCGGAAATCAGCGTTCCGGTGATCACCGCGCCGAAGCCGCGCATAGTGAACACGCGGTCGATGGGAAGTCGAAAATATTGGGACGCGCTCTTCTCGGAGACGAACGCCGCCATCTTCTCGATTTCGGCGGCGAGTTCCGCAAGACCCGCTCGGGTAGTGGAGCTGACGGCCACCACGGGCGCGCCTTCGAGAAACGATCCGCGCACAAATTCGTCCACTTCCAGCTTTACCAGCTCCACCAGATC
>JBEKHQ010000240.1:0-5499 GCA_050012195.1 Bryobacteraceae bacterium
CATCTCACGATTATTTCATGGTGTCAGGCTCCGAACCTGTCGTGAGCTACGCTGTGCTATCAGTAATCACATGGCATCCGACGAAGAATTGAAGGTGGAGATTGAGCGGCTTCGCGCTGAGAACGAGGCGTTGAAGAAACCCGCAAGACGGCAGATGTCGCTCAAGGTGAGCGAGAAGGGCGCCCTGTCCGTCTACGGGCTGGGGCGATTCCCGGTCACCCTTTACCGAGAACAGTGGGAAAAGCTTCTGGGAATGACGGACGAGATTCGCGACTTCATCCGTGACAATGACCAGGCTCTGAAGAAGAAGGAGTAAACCCTTAAGCTACTTTAGCCGTCTTCTTCGGTTTACTCGCCGCTTTCGTTTTAGCCTTCTTCGCAGCCCACATTTTGCGCATTCGTTCCGCGGCGGCTGCCCGTTGAGCGGCTGAGAATGTGCGACGTTTTCTCTATGCCGGCTGAGCCGCTTCGGAAGTATTCGACAGATTCTTGGGCGGTCTTCCTCTGCGCTTGGTCGATCCTTGTAGAGCTTCAATGGCTCGATTCAATTTGTCTCGCTCCTGAATTAACAGGGCGACGATGTGTTCTGTTGGCATCGAGGAAATGTTAACACGTCGGGCGAGAGCCTGATCGCGGAATAAGGCTTGTCGACGCACAATTCGCGCACCAGCCGCGCGTGCGGTGATATGTTATCTGGGTGAGCCATCCATCGACAGCAGCCATTAAGGACACGGGGTCCTACCGTTCGCCGAACGCTCTATCGCGCCAGCTCTACGATCGCGCCGCGCACGTCATGCCGGGCGGCAACACGCGGCATTCCATCGCGCTCGATCCCTATCCGATCTTCGCGCGCAGCGGCAGCGGTTGCCGGGTTACCGACGTCGAAGGCGACGAACGCATCGATTTCCTGAACAACTACACGTCGCTCATCCTCGGCCACGCCGATCCACAAGTGACCAGCGCGGTTTTGCGGCGCGTCGCCGCGGGGACCGCATTCACCATGCCAACTCCCGAGGATGTCGAACTTGCGGAGCTGCTGGTGGGGCGAGTCCCGCACGTCGAACAGATCCGCTTCTGCAACTCCGGCAGCGAAGCCGTGATGCTTACGGTCAAGGCTGCCCGCGCGTTCACGGGCCGTCCGAAGATCGCCAAGTTCGAAGGCGCTTATCACGGCATCTACGACTACGTGCAAGTGAGCGAGGGCCCCGGCCCCGATCAATGGGGCGAGCTGGAATCCCCGAATTCGGTGATCGAGGCCAGCAACGCGCCCAGCATCGCGGACGACGTGGTGATTCTGCCGTGGAATCGAATCGACATTTGCCGCGAGCTGATCGCCAGGCACAAAGACCAGCTGGCGGCCGTCCTGTTCGATCCGCTCCCGATGGGGATCGGGTTGATCGCGCCCCTTCCCGGATTTCTCCAGTTTCTTCGTGAGGAAACCGCCCGCCACGGCATTCTGCTGATCGCGGACGAAGTGCTGACCTTCCGCCTCGGCTATCACGGCTCGGCGCACCAGGCCGGCATCGAAGCCGACCTCGGCAGCTTCGGCAAGATCATCGGCGGCGGATTCCCGGTGGGGGCGGTGGGCGGTTCCAAGCGCGTCATGTCGGTGTTCGATCACACCGGCAGTATGAAAGTGCATCACGGCGGGACGTTCAACGCGAATCCGGTGACCATCGTCGCCGGGCTCGAAACCATGCAGCAGATGACGCGGGAAGCGTTCGACCGTTTGAACCGGCTGGGCGACTACATTCGAGAGCGTTTGACCCGCATGCTGCGCGATCGTGGGCGGCCCGCGCAGGTTTGCGGCCAGGGATCGTTGTTCCTCGCCCATTTCACCGGCGAGGATTTGATCGACTTCCGTTCGCTGCGAGGCTTCTCGCGAACCAATCCGGCATACGGCGGCCTGTGCCATCAAATGCTGCAGCACGGCATCATCGTTTCCCCGCGCGGCACGTTCGGCTGCCTGTCCATGCCGATGACGGAGGCCGAGCTGGACGAGTTCGTTGACGCGTTGGATAGTTCTCTCACGCGTCTCGGCGTTTGAGCATCCCGGTTACTATGTCTAATCCATTCCGCTACTATCTTCGCGTCCGCTACGGGGAGTGTGACGCCCAGCGCGTGGTATTCAATCCCCGATGGGCCGACTACGTCGATATCGGAAGCACGGAATTCTTTCGCGCTCTCGGATTCGGCGAAGCGCTGGCGAGCGGCGCTATCGACTATCAATTGGTCAAGCTCACGATCGAGTGGAAGGCGCCCGCGCGTTTCGATCAGGTAATAGAACTTTCCATTTACAGCACGCACCTCGGCAACACGTCGTTCACGGTTGTCACGGAATTCCGCATTGCCGACGTGGAGCAGGTCATTTGCAGGGCGGAAACGGTCTATGTGAACGTCGATCCGAAGGCCCTCACGAAGCTGCCGCTGTCCGCCCAGGTTCGCGCCGCTTTGGAATCGGGCGCGCCTGGAAAGGTTGTGGATCACGCCAGCCGGGCCGCATCCGCCGCCGCATCTTGACGATTTGCGTTTTCCGCCTCATCCTTGGCCCACGGAAAGTCGCGTTCGCTCCCGAAGGAACGGACGTTTATGCAGGTCAGAAAAGTCGGCGGGGTTCCATGGCGAGCGGCCGGCCATACTTCGCCATGATGGTGGCGAGCCGGTCATATGGAAGCTGGTAGGCGACGTGCCCGCTTATCCCTTCCATGGTCTTTGCCATGGTCAGAGCGTTGAGAATCGCCTCTTCCGTCGCCTCCACCGTTGCCCGAAAGATGGGCTCGACGTGGTCCGTTGTAAGAAAGCGGATATTGAGTTCCTTTTCCGATCCGCGCAGGGGGATGACGTTCGCGGTGGAGAACGCGATGAAAAGATCGCCGCTCGAGTTGCCCGACGTGCTGCCCGTCCTCGCCAGGCCCAAGCCCGCGCGCCGCGCGATCCGCTCCAGTTGAACCGAGGACACGGGCGCGTCCGTGGCTACGACGACGATGATGGAGCCTTCTTTGCCATCGTCCGCAATCGGCAATCGATTGGACGCCGTGGGAAGCTGATCGGTCAGCTCGCGCCCTACGGGAACTCCGTCGATGGTCAATTGCTCACGGCTTCCGAAGTTCGCCTGCACCAGGACACCGATCTTGTAGCCGCCTTCATTCGCAGGCAACTGCCGGGAAGAAGTTCCAATTCCGCACTTGAAGCGAAAGCAGAGCATGCCGGTCCCTCCGCCGACGTTGCCTTCTTCCACGGGACCGTCGTGCGCCGAGTCCAGCGCCGCGGCCACTTCGGGGTAATGCACATGACGGCCCAGGATGTCGTTCAACGTCCCGTCGAACGTTTCCGCCACAACCGGCAGGTAGTCCCACTGGTGTTCCGGGTGTTTGGCGGTGGTGTACTGGGCGACCGCGTCCATAACCCCTCCCACGCTTCCAGTGTTGGTCAGCATGATCGGATAGTTGAGCGTCTCCAGGTCGCGAATCCAGTGAGTGCCGGTCATCTCCCCGTCGCCGTTCAAAGCGTGAGTGGCCGCGAACACGCCGTTCGACCAGATATCCTTGCGAGGAAACACAGCCGTGACGCCGGTCCGAACAGGGCCTTCGCCGACGCGCAGCGGACCCGACCCTCGAATGATGGTTGTGTGTCCGACCAGGACTCCCGGGACATCGGTGATCGCATTCCATCGTCCCGTCGGGTATTGTCCGACGACAATACCCAGTTCGCGGGCGCGATGCCGGACATCCGTTTGCGTCGGCGCCTGCGCAAGTAATCCCGCCAGCATGGCAAGCATGCATCCCACAACCAGGAACCCACTCCGGGGTAAAGAATTCGTTACGCGCAAAGAAAGCATGTCCGTTCTACCTCCATCATCTTGAAAGATCCCACATCGGCGACGCGCGGCGAGCTTCTTGCAATGTACGATAAGTCTCATGACGATTCTCACCCGATTGGAGCAATGGAAGGAGCGGGGCATAGTATCGTCGGAGCAGCACGCGCAACTGGCGGGCCTCTCCCGTGGAGAACCCTTCTCCCTTTTTCTCGAGCTGAACGTTCTCCTCTACGCTGGTGTTCTGGCGTTAGTCGCCGGCCTCGGCTGGACCATCACCACCTGGTCGCACCAACTGGGTGACGTCCTCGTCCTGACCATCCTCTCTTTAATGCTAACGGCCTGTTTTTGGTACTGCTTCTCCCGCGCGCCCGCCTGGTCCGCCGAGGAGACTCGTTCACCCAGCCTGGTATTCGACTATGTGCTGTACCTCGGCAGCCTTACCTGGTCTGTGGAACTCGCTTACATCGAGAACCGGTTTCATGTGCTGTCCGGACAATGGGATTTCTATCTGCTGGCGACAGCCGGCCTGTTCTTCTTCCTCGCTTATCGTTTCGACAACCGCTTCGTGCTGTCGCTAGCCTTGTCCTCGCTCGCTGGATGGTTCGGGTTGACCATCTCGCACTGGCCATCGCACCAGGACGCAGCGTACAGGCAATATGCAATTCTCTACAGCCTGATCGTCGGCGTCGCCGGAGTCATACTCGAGCGCCGCGGCCTGAAGCCGCATTTCCTCGGTACCTATCTGAATATCGCGGCCAACGTTCTCTTTTGGGCGGTGCTCTCCGGCGTCTTCAAATCGCAGGGCTACGGCCTATGGCTTCTCGCCCTTCTTGCCGCCTGTGGCGCGTCTCTGGCCTGGGGCCTCGCGCGCCGGCAGTTTTCTTTCGTCGCCTACGCCGCTGTCTACGGCTACATAGGCGTCAGTTCGATCCTCGTCCGCAACATGCATAGCGAGACCGCCATACTGAGCTATTTCGTCGTTACCGGCATCGCCATGGTTGTCATGCTGGTCCTGATCGCGCGCCGCTTCGGGCGAGAATCATGAGAGCTTACACGGCATCCGAGGAAGAAGCTCTGCGCGCCCGCAATCTGATTAAAGACTGGGCGGGCGAAGGCTTTCTCACCGACGCGCAGTACCAGAGGCTGGAACAGGAAACCGTATGCGATCTTCGCCGCACCAACATTTTCCTGCGGCTGCTCTTGTTCTTCTTTGCCCTGATCATCGTGGGCGCCGCAGTCGCGCTGTTTTTTAATGTGATTCTCACGCACCCCGCCATCCAGACCTCAGGCATTTTCCTGATGATCTTCGCGGTCGTCTCCTACGCGGCCGCCGAATTCGCCGTTTCCCGGGCCCGTCTCTATCGCTACGGGATTGAGGAAGCCCTCGCCGCCTGCTCTGTTGCCTTCCTCTGTGTTGGAATGCAGTTAGTTTTTTTCGAAGGCCGCCCTTATTCGCCAACGCCACACGAAATGGAATTCCTGGTTCCCGCCGCGGGCGCCGTAGCTTCACTTTGGATCTGGCGTCGTTTCGGTCTCTTCTACGCATTTCTCGCCGCCATGATTTTCGTCCTCTGGCTGCCAGGCCACTGGACCTCGTCCCACGCGGCGCAGCATCTGATCGTCGCGGCACTCTACGCAGCCGGACTGAGTGCCGTCGCCGCGGTGCGCGCCGGCCATCGCTT
>JBEKHQ010000241.1:0-7325 GCA_050012195.1 Bryobacteraceae bacterium
AAGAAGATCCAGTTCTCGGCGCGGTTCATCAACATCTTCAACCATCCGCAGTACATCGGCGGCTTCATCAGCGACGTGGCGCCGGTCGGGTTCACGGGAGAAACCGTGCACGATTTCCTGGAACCCCAGTCGGGCATCTTCGCGCAGCCGACGCAGGCGTTCTCCAGCAACCCGCGTCAGTTGCAACTCGCGCTCAAGTTCATATTCTGAGCTGAGCTCGATCATTCGGTAGTTTCAGGGGAGCCTTCGGGCTCCCCTTTTTATTTGTGCTGACGCACCGCGCCCTCGTTAATCGCGAAGTACCCTTTGCGCGCCCGCACTTTCAAAGCTCGGTCCCGCACCTTCACAAGCAGTTTCCGATACGACCCGTCGCGCTCCCGATTCGAGGGAACGTAGCCGAGCGCGTACTGGCTCCGCAACTCATCCTCGATGATCCGGAAGATCTCCCGCAGAGGCGTTTTCTTCCCGGCCTGAAACATCCGGCCGCCGGTCGGTTCCGCCAGGCCCTTCAGGAACGCGCATCCCGAGAAACCCGATTCGTAGCAGATCCCATACACTACCGTGTCGGTGGCTTGCACGGTTTGAATCGCTTCGTCGAGATGCATCCGGCTGCCGTTGTCGAGCCCGTCGGAAATGATCACCATCGCTTTGCGGCCCGTGACGTCGATCAGCTTGTTGGTGGCGGTCTGGTACACCGCGTCGTAGAGCAGAGTGCCGGGCATGGGCTGTCCGAGCGGCGGGAGTCCGCGAAATGGAACCGCGCGCACTCTGCCGAGCGCCTCCGCCAGGCGCGCCGTCGAATGCGTAAAATCCTGCCACAAAATCAGCGTGCTGGAAAAGCCCAGCAGCATGGCCTGATCCGAAGGCCGCAGAATCGATTTTAGAAACGCATCGGCTGCGTCTTTCTCGTCCTGGATCACCCATCGCACGCTGCCGCTGACGTCCACCAGCAGCGCGATCGTGAGCGGCAGATCGGTGTCCCGCGCGAAGTAGCGTAAATCCTGGCGACGGCCGTTTTCGAAGATTTCGAAATCCTCTTTCGCGAGATTCTCAACCAGCGCCCCGCGCTTGTCGTACACCGTGCACAGGACGTTGACCACATTCACGTCCACTTTGATCGGGGCTTCCTGCGCCAGGCCAGGGATCAAAGCGGCGAAAAACGTCAACGAGCGTCGGAGCATCCCGGTTCTTTATTTTACCGGCTGACGACGGCGAGATTTCTGAAAGGATTCACTTTCCGTTCCCATTCCTGTATGGAGGCAATCGTGCACAAATTTTTCGGGCTAAGCATCAGCGCGGCGTTTCTCGTCTCGCTCGCTCCATTCGCGCTGGCCCAATCCACGACAATCACGGTCAACGGGACCCAGGGGCCCTGGCTGCCGAGTCTCAATCCGAGCTTTAACTATGGGTCTAACAACAACCTGGCGCCGGCTGTCGTCAGCGCCTCCAGCGGCGTCTCTTTCGCTCCAGGCGGAACCCTTACGGTCACCTACGTAAGCGGCCAAGTGAACGTTTTCCCGGAGGGCGGGTTCCCGGCAACGGACGCAAACGGCGACTCCGCGGACCCAACCAACACCACCGTAATTGCGGGTTACGGGAGCTACCCTAGCTATTTCATGAACCCCAGCTCCTACCCTGTCTACGCCTCGGAACTGGTCGGCGCCTTCGCAAACAACGGAGTGATCGTGGGAACTCCGTTTCCGATCGGGGACGGCCCGGTAAACTTGACCATACCGGCGGGCGCCAGCCAGCTACTGTTGGGCGTGGACGATAACGACTACAGCGACAACGTGGGGTCTTGGAACATCAGCGTCTCGTCCGCGGCTCCGGTGATCACTGGTCCATCCACCACGGTTACGGTCAACTCGACCCAGGGGCCATGGCAGCAAACCCTCAATCCGAACTTCAATTACGGGTCCGACGACACCAGCTATTTCATGGACCCCAGTTCGTATCCTGTGTACGCGTCCGAGCTGGTAGGCACCTTCGCGAACGACGGCGTGATCGTGGGGTCTCCGTTTCCCATCGGCGACGGCCCCGCGAACTTCACCATACCGGCGGGCGCCAACCAGCTACTGTTGGGTGTCGACGATAACGACTACGCCGACAACGTGGGGTCCTGGCAAATCAGCGTCTCGTATCCGCCGTTGCTCCTAACGAGTGTGAAAAACGGGGCGAGCTTCAAGCCAGGAATCGTGGCGAATTCCCTGGCGTCGATCTTCGGGACCAACCTTACAACTTTCACCGACACGTGGGACAACTTCATCGTCAACGGTCAGTTTCCCAGCATGCTCGACGACGTGACGGTGACTGTAGGCGGCCAACTCGCGTATCCAAACTACATCAGCCCGGCTCAGATCAACATTGTGGTCCCCGATGTCGGATCGGGACCGCAGGACGTGATCGTGACGAATTCGATGGGATCGAGTGTCGCGTTCACGGCGACAGTAAACGCCTTCGGACCTGCTTTCTTCGCTTGGCCCAACAACCAGGTGGTTGCCACGCGGCAGGATTTCAGTTTGGCGGCCCAGGCCGGCACCTTCCCGGGCGTCAGTACGGTTCCGGCCGCGCCGGGCGACGTAATTATTCTGTGGGGTGTCGGCTTTGGCCCCACAAATCCGGCCGCACCCACGGGAGTAGAGACTCCGAGCGATCAGCTCTACTCCGCCAGCACGCTTCCGACGGTGACCGTCAACAACATTCCAGCCGAGGTGTACGGGGCGGCGTTGGCGCCCGGCTACGCGCCGCTTTATCAGGTGGCGATCCAAGTGCCGACTTCGCTGACCGACGGCAATTGGCCGGTGGTGGCCAGCGTCGGGGGCGTTTCGTCGCCGGTCGGGCTGGTGCTGACCGTCCAGCAATAGAATTACCGAGCGAAGATCGGGTTCGGCAGCGGCCCCGGATCGCCAGAAAGAATCACCGGCGCCCAGTACAAGAAGTTGCTGGTTTCCGGATTCCTCAGTAATTCGAGCTCGGCCAGCCGCAGTGCTTCCACGCGGCTGCGGCCAGCGCTCAGCTCTTTGTAGAACCGTTCCATGAGAGCCCGCTCGGGCGCGTCGGCGACGTTCCATAGCGGAGCGACGAAGGTGCGGGCGCCCGCGATCGCCGCCGCCCTGCGCATGCCGTAGACGCCTTCGCCGGACGAAGCCACTCCGCCGGCCATCTGACATTGCGAGAGAACCAGCAGCGCGGTGCCGTGCAGATCCAGCGTCTGGAGTTCGAGCGCCGTCAGCCAGCCGTCCTGCGATGAAACGCCGCCGCGTCCATAGGCTTCTTCCAAAACAATCGCCGAAAGGCTCATGACGCGCGACGAGGGGTCCAGGCCCGCCACCGCGCAGCCCGGATCCTTCGGATTGGCCTTGCAATCCTCGTTGCCGCGAACAATGCCGTGGCCGATGATGTGGAGCACAGCCGGGCTGCGCAGTTGTTTGACGCGCTCTTCGGTGGCCTGCCCTTCGGCCAGCAACCGAGCGCGCGGAAGCATGCTCTGCAATTTGCGCGCCTCCCCTTCCGCGCCGTCCAGCCGGTCCAACCGATCGGCCCGGAACACGCTGGCCACCAGGCCTTGGGATGCAGGCCGAGCGGCGCCCGAGCCGGGGCTCAAGGCGATCACCGGCGGCCCGGCGGGGATGTCCTGACGCTCGGGATTCGTTAAGTCGCGGCCTGCCAGAACGTAACCCAACGCAAAGCGTTCCACCAGAAATCGCCCGCGTTGATCGGAAAGCGCTCCGAAAGGAACCAGAGTGAGCATGCCGTCCGGAGCGATCCGCAATCGATGCGCGCTCTTGCTTTGGGATAACCATGTTTCGAGCGGCGCCAGCACCTTGCGCGACAATTCCCGGCGAGCGTCCTCCGCCGTCCCTTCCAGCGATTTCGCGGCTTGATTCTCGCGGCGTCCCACGGCGACACTCCAATCGTTCGCGGCTTCAAAAAGATCGCGAACCGCGCTGTCGATGGGAGCCGCCGGTCCCAGGTCCACCCATCGCACGGCTCCATTATGATCGAGCAGAAACGCTCCATAGTGCCGACCCGGCTGACTCGTCGAGCGCGGCTGGTATTCAGTGAACTCGATGAACAGCTCGTCCGGCGAGAGATTCGACCGCATGTCCTCGATCCGTATCGGATTGACGGCCGCCACGAATTGAGGGGACTCGCGGCTTAGATCGGCCTCCAGCAAATTACGGCGCTGCTGAAGCACCTGCAATGCGTTGAGGCCCTGCCGGCCGAGCTCCAACGTCCATTTTGTGCGCAGGTCTTGAAGCAAGCGCTCGTAGCGGCCCTCGAGCTCGGTGTCCTCAAGCGAGCATGCGCCCGCCACGGGAGGTTTCAAATCGCGATAACCGAGCGCGATGGTGAGAGAAGACTGGCATTCGAGCATTGCCTCCCATTCGTTGAAGCGCTTTCGAAGACTCGGATCGGGGCTGGCCGCGAGCCTTTCCCGCCAACCTCGCACTTGATCGAGCACCCTGCCCTTGCGCCGCGCAACCGCTCCGAATGCCAGGGCGCGCGCTTCGGGAACCTGGCCGCCCGCGCGTTCCTGAAACGAGATCAGCGCTGGAATCGGATCTTCGAGATTCGCCAGGAAGGTGACCTTGTTGCTTTCCGAGCCGACGTTCAGGATATCGGTCAGCAGCCGATCGCCTATTTCAAAGCTACTGCGATAAAGCGGCGCGGCGTCACGATACTTTCCCTCTTCGTCGTAGAGCGCCGCTAAACGCTCCGCGTACCGGGCAAGATCGGGGTGGTTGGGGCCTTGGGCGCCGCTGACCACCGCGATGGCCTCACGGAAGCGGCGCTCGGCTTCCGCATATTCCCGCGCGCTCTGATGAACTAGCGCCAGCTCGCCCAAGGCGTCGGCATAAACCGGATGCGTTCGACCAAGCCCGTGCTCCGCAACGTCCAGAGCGGTCTGAGTCGTTTTCCGAGCCGCGGCAAGATCGCCCCGTTTTCTCTGCGCATCGCCCAAGGCGATCAGTGTGCTGGCGTATTCGAAAGCGGGATGGTCGGTCGCGTTCGCATAAATGTCCGCGGCTTCCTGCAACAGTTTTTGGCCCTCGGCGGGACTTGTGGATGCCACCAGACGCCCGTAATTCCTGAGGATCGCAGCAACTTGCACGTGATTCGGGCCGTATAGTTTCCTGCGCACTTCGAGCGCGGCCTTATAGTCGGCCACCGCCGCGGCGGGATTTCCCAGCGCCTCGAATAGCACGGCGCGATTGTTCAGCATGTGCGCGTACACGGGGTGCTGATTGCCCAATTGCTTCTTCAAGAGCGGCTCGGCCTCGTTGTACGCTTTTTCCGAAGCCGCGTAGTTGCCGATCTCCATTTCGAGGTTGGCGAATCCCATCACGCTGGTGCCGTAGATGGGGTGGTTCACACCGGGATTCTTGCGCAGAACGTCCAGCGCCCGCTGAAAGTCGGACTCGGCTTTTCGATATTTGCCCAGGCGCTGATCGTTGCCGGCGATGTTGACCAGCAGCGTTCCGTATTCCGCGGCGGGGTTCTTCTCATCCAATTGGGACTCGTAAATCGCGCGCGCCTTCTCGAAAGTGGACGCCGACAATTCATACCCGCCCCGCGCGCTGTAAATGGATCCGAGCGTCTCCATGGTTTCGGCCAGCACCGGGTCCTTGGCGCCGAGCACACGGGATCGCACGGCCACGGCCTCCTCGGCCACTGATTGCGCCTCCGGGAACCGGCCCGTGTCGCGGCAAAAGAGAGCCAGATCGTTCAAGCTCTCGGCATAGTCCTCAGTGTCGGCACCCACCTTGGTCCGGCGAATCTCCAGGCCTTGCCGCAGCAACGCTTCGCCGTCCTTGAAGTTTCCGGAAACATAGTAAAGATACCCCAGCCGGTCCAGACTCTTTCCGGACTGTTTCGGTGTGGAAGCAGCTTCCACGGCGAGCTTTGCGACGCGAATCCCTTCCGCCAGGTCGCCTTTGAGATAAGCTTCTTCGAGTTGTTTGTCGAGCGTTTCCCAAGTCGCGGGTGGAGGCGGTTGGCTGAATGCAAGGGCAGCGAGGAGGAGAAAAGTGAGAACTGCTTTAGTGCTTCCCATCAGCGACACTTCCGAGACGGGCCAGGTTTGCGTCCACAGCCTTGCGATCTTGAGCATCCGGGGCGTTCGCGAGGGCGCGCAGAGCATCCCGATAAAGCTCGACGGCCTTCGGCACATCCCCGCGCAATTCCGCCAGCACTCCGAGATTGTTTAACGTTCTGGCATGCTCGACGCCATCGGCGACTTTATCGCGCGCTTCGTTCAGCGGTGCTTCGGCCTGACCATACTCGCCACGAAGAAGATACAGTGCACCAAGAGCGTTAAGTATGGCGGCCTGTTCCGCGGAAGTGGGCGAAGGAGCTCCGGCAAAGCTCGCGACGGCCGATTGGTAATCCTCCTCGGCGCGTGCGACATCGCCAGCCTGGTAATCGAGTTCCCCCAGCCGCTCAAAGATCCTACGCGCGACCCCGGCTGGAACTTTCGCGCGGGCCAGCGCGTCGCGCGCCAAGCTGCGAGCCTTTAGGGGATCACCTTGATCGGTCAGCCGATTCATCTCTTCGAAGATGGCCCCCAAATACACAGGGATCGGCGACTCGACGCGATCCTTCACCTGCACCGTTTCTCCGCCGGCGACGCTCGCT
The DNA here is from genome assembly GCA_050012195.1 of Bryobacteraceae bacterium. Lineage (GTDB taxonomy): Bacteria > Acidobacteriota > Terriglobia > Bryobacterales > Bryobacteraceae > Palsa-89. The sequence goes on from JBEKHQ010000241.1 coordinate 6,640, forward strand.
CGCGCGCGGTCGCGGAAAACCGTCGTGACCAGCAGGCGAGCAGTCGGCTGTTTCGATTGGTCGCCGCGAAAGACGCGGAGTTCAGCGCCTTTCGTCAGTCCATCCAAGCTGCCCAAGCTGATAGTCGCTTGTCCGTGGTTGACGGAAAGGACCGTGCCGGTCGGCTGAGGAGCGCGACTCTCGGCCGCAGCACTACGGAAGACCGGCGCCGACCCGTTCTTGGCCGATTCCGGCCGCAGGTCGGCCGCGAGTAAAATCGGCCTGTTCGAGCTGAATTCCAAGCCAGGCGCGGGCGCTTGAATCCTCGCTGTCGTGCTAAGAGCGGGATTCCGACCCGAGGAAAGCGACTTCCAGGAGTAAATGCCAATCACGGCCAGAGCGGCCGCGATGGAGCCAATGGCGACGGCGCGTGCCTTATTTGGAAAGCGCAATACCTTCGCGCGCGATTCAGCCGGGCGCGCCAGCGCTTCCCGAAATGCCGGATCCTGAAGGCTCTTTTCCACCGCGCCATGCGCCACCAAAGCGTCGAACAATTCCTCGTTGTCCAAAGCTGCTTGGGCCAATCGTCTCTCGCGCGATGCGGAAAGTTTCCCGCTGAAAAAAGTGTGCAGCGGGTCGGCGGCCCCTTGGACAAGGGCTGACTTCGCCACGGCTTGATACGTCAGCTCTTCGAACAACTCCGGATT
>JBEKHQ010000242.1:0-5483 GCA_050012195.1 Bryobacteraceae bacterium
CGCGCCTCAGGAATGGTCCCATGGCCTGCCGCGGGCTGTGACCGGCTGGCCTTTTGCTGGCCGGCGGCGCGTTGCGGTTGCTCCGTCGGCTTGGCCTTTTGCTGGCTCGCGGCGCGTTGCGGTTGCTGCGTGGGCTTGGCCTGCTGCTGGCTCGCGGCGCGTTGCGGTTCGCTCGCCGGCTTAGCCTGCTGCGCGTGCTGCGCGGGTTTAGCCTGTTGCTCGCGCGGCGCGGGCTTAGCTTGTTGCTTTTGCTCTGGTTGCTTCTCCTGCTCGTGTCCCTGCGCGTAGGCGGGAACAATCGCTCCGGGAAACAAGAACAGAACTGCCGTAGTTAGAACTGTGCTGACTTTCATAGTGTTACCTCGATTCAACTCAGTTCGAGGTACGGCAATTTGAAGTCCGCGCTGGAAGGCCTGTGGAAACTCGATGCCGAACGCTCAGGAACGCCGGTACGAGCTTCGCAGATCGAAAGTTGCGCGTGGAAATGAAGTTCCCATTGCCCAAAACAAATCGACCTCATTTGGTCATATGACCGCCTGAGGTCTCTAATTTGTGAAGGCCAAGAGCGAGAGAAAGTCGTGTGCTCCGTGCTTGGACGATGCACACCACTATCACATTGGGGGAACCGTTCTACGGCTGCGCACTAATCGGACTCTACGGTGACTTCGTCTCCGAAAATGTTCGCCGCGCTCCCACAACCACTTAGGCCATCCGTCACCAATCGCCGTCACGCCCAAAGCGTATTCTTGTCTTGATGTACCATCTGGCCAAACATTACTCCGCGCCGCCCTGCCAGCGCGCTCCCGAATAATGCAAAATCGTAAAAACGAACCCAACGCGATTTCGTTGTCGATCCGATCCGCATCCGCGCCCGTTACGATCTGTTACCCTCAGGGTAGCTTCGATGGCGGTCTCTGGCATCAAGGATTCGCTCAAACAGCAAGGCGTGCGTCTGACGCGCCAGCGCAAGATCCTGCTGGATCTGATCGATCAGTCCGGCCAGCACCTCGACGCCGAGCGGCTCTATCAGCTCGCGCGCGAAAAAGACCCCAAATTGAATCGCGTCACCGTCTACCGAACCCTCAAGCTGCTCAAAGCCGGAGGCCTGGTCGACGAACTCGATTTGATGCACCACGACGGCGACCAACATTATTACGAAACGAGACTGAAGCAGGAACACGCCCACGTCATCTGCCTGCGGTGCGGCAAGATCGAAGAGTTCTTCGGCGATCCATTGAAGAAAATGCGCCAGCAAATCGAGAGTCACTTCGGTTTCGAGATCCTTTTGGCTCGCACCGAAGTAGGCGGGTACTGCGCTCACTGCCAGGTGCTGCGCGCCAAGGAAATGACCGCCGCTGCCGCCACCCGCTCGCGATCCGAGCAGAACCGGAGCACCCCACAGCCTCGGAGCCACTGATGAACCCGCCCAGTTCATCGGACCCGCCGGGTTTGCCTCGCGCGTCCGCCACCGCGTTCGGCCGCACGCCCGCCCTCGCGGTCACCAATCCATCCGGAAACCGCAGCCGCATGGTCCTCGACCCGGTTCCGTTCCTGATCGGCCGCCAGGGCGATAACCATCTGGTGCTGCGCGACAACCGCGCATCGCGCAGCCACGCCCGCATCGTCTCTGAAAACGGCGGCTATTTCGTCGAGGACCTCAACAGCCGCCATGGCGTCTACGTCAACGGACAGCGCGTGAAGCGGCACAAGCTCGCCTCGGCCGATCGAATCGATTTCGGTTTTCAGGATTCCTACCGGCTCGTCTTCACGCTCGAAGAAGACGAGATCCATCGCTTCATGGAACAGTTCTCCGGCCAGGCCGCTACCGGCGCCGGTAATCTCTCGAAGCTCCGATCCTTGGTTGAGGTCGCGCGCGCGCTGCAGAGTTCGCTCTCCACCAACGATGTTCTGGCGGCCGTTGTGGACGCCGCGCTCTCCGTCACCGGCGCCGAACGCGGCTTTCTGCTTTTGCGGTCGGGCAACGATCTGGATGTTTCCGTCGCGCGCGACCGCGCCGGCGCCGCCCTCGCCAGCTCCGACCTCGACGTCCCCCGGACGCTGATCCATCGCGCGCTCCACGCGCGCCGCGAGCTGCTTTCCATGACTTTCGACCCGCTTGGCCAAGCGGGCGTCCGCCCCGAGATGTCGGTCGCGAACCTGGCCCTCCGCAGCGTGGTGTGCGTTCCACTAGTCAAGGTCCGCACCGGCTCGTTGCAGGAAACGATGGCCACTTCCGTCAACGACACCGTCGGCGTGCTCTACATGGACTCGCGCCAAACCGCCGCCGACCTGTCCGCCGGCAACCGCGAAATCCTCCAGACCCTCGCGCTCGAAGCCTCCACCATCCTTGAAAATGCCCGCCTGCTTTCCGAAGAACGCGAGAAACGGCGCATGGAGGAGGAGCTCAACATTGCCCGCACCATCCAACAGGATCTGCTGCCGGGGCAGCTTCCCGTCGATGGTTGGTTCCGCGCGTCCGGATCCAGCATCACGTCGCGGCAGGTCGGCGGCGATTATTTCGATGTGCGCCAGATTGATTCCGGCGCCTTCGCCTGTGCCATCGCCGACGTCTCCGGCAAGGGGATGAGCGCCGCCCTGCTCGCCGCTCTGCTGCAAGGCGCGTTCCTGTTCGGTTCCGAAGATGCGGCCGAGATCGAGGAGCTCATGTCGCGCGTCAATCGATTCCTCAACGAGCGCGCCAAGGGTGAAAAGTACGCCACCGTTTTCTACTGCACGCTCGATCGCAGTGGACTGTTGCGCTGGGCCAACGCCGGCCATCCCCAGCCTTTTGTCGTGCGGGCAGGCTCGGAATTGGCGCAGCTCGAAAGCACGGGCTTGCCGCTCGGCTTGCTCGAGTCCGCGTCTTATGAAACCAGAACCATGCAGCTCCAGCCGGGCGACAAAGTCCTCCTCTACAGCGACGGCCTGTCGGAAGCGGAAAGCGCGGACGGAGAGTTTTTCGATCGAAACGGACTCCTGGACACGCTCACCGCGCATGCGTCATCGGGTAGCGCCGAGCTGCACGCCAAGCTGGTGGAGGCCGTGGAATATTTCACCGAGGGCGCCGATCTCGGCGACGACATTACGATGCTTGTGCTGGAGTACCGGCCGTAGTTCGATTCTTTCTGCGATGCCGAGCCGCAACCGCGAACATCGTTCCGGCCGCGGCCGCAATCCCCAGCCCCACCGCGGTGGCCGCCAGCGGGTCCGGCGGCTCCGCCGGAAGAAAGACCACGCCGTTCTCGTCCACCACCGCGGGCCTGCGCACGTAGCGGCCCCGCCGAGGCGTCTTAAAATCGGTGGCCAGTTCAGCCAGTTCCACTACCGCTTTATCCCCCGACAGTGGCGCGCCATGCCCGCACGCGATGGTTTGGGGATGCAGCTCGGCCAGCCGTTTCACCGATTCCCCGGCGGCGTTCCAATCGTAAGTGGCCGTCGGAGGAGGGCCCGAGACGCGTCGAAACTTGGTGACGGTGGCCCAGAACGAATCCAGATTCATGGTCGCGATTGCGTCGCCCGCCAGCAGAGTTTCATCCTCGGGCCGGAAAAACGCCACGTGACCCGGCGCGTGCCCGGGCGTGTGAACCCACTTCCACTCGGGCATCGCGCGCTTTTCGAGCGGGCGAACGCGATCCCCCAGGTTCACCGGCGCCGGACGAAAAACGCGACCCATCATCCCCAGAAATCCGCCCACCGTCGGATCGAGCGGCGGATATTGCGACTTCCCGGTGACATAGGGCAACTCCAGGGCGTGCGCGAGAATCGGCGCGCCCCACAATTTGCTCAGTTCCAACGCGCTGCCGGCGTGATCGGGATGCCCGTGCGTCAGGACAATCTCGGACGGGCCGGCGTTCGGGTCGAACAGCGATTCCGCCGCCTCCCGAATCCGCCGCGCGTCGCCCGCCATGGCGCTATCCACCAGCGTCCAACTTCCATCGCGGCGCCCCACCAGGTAGACGTTCGCGATTGTAAGGGGAAGATAAAAGACTCGCGCGGCGATTTCTTTGACGGCCATCAGCTTGATTCTATGACACCCCGGCGCGCTGCGCGGAGAACGATTCCGCGAACGCGCTGTTATAATTGGGTTAGCCGCTCATTCTTAATCGAATCCGACTTAATCGAATCCATACCCGGTGGGAACACGTATCTAAGAGTAAGGACAAAATTTCAAATGAGTAATCCCAAGATTCAGGCGCTTGAGACCGAATCGAACTCCGTCGCAAGCCCGTCCGAAGGCGCATACAAAGTCTTCAATCGGATTGTCGACTGGATCACACACGACCGCACCCAGTTGCTTAACATTACCGACCGCATCAACGAAATCGTGCGCAAGAGCGGTATCCGCGATGGCTTGGTTCACCTGCAATCTTTGCACACTACATCCGCCGTCTTCTTGAACGAATGGCAGGACGCGCTCATCGACGATGTAAAAAGCTTCTTGGAGCAGATCGTCCTGCGCGAACAGTATTATCGGCACAACGATCCGCAGCACTCCGACTGCGAGCGCCAGAACGCCGATTCGCATCTGCGCGGCTTGCTCATGGGCCAGACCCTCTGTTTACAGGTACGCAACGCATCCGTTCTGCTGGGCACCTGGCAAAGCATCATCTTCGCGGAATTCGACGGGCCGCGCAGCCGGTCGTTGGCCATTCAGGTGTGCGGCATTTGAAGGTCGATGCCCAGATTCTTCAGTCTCCAACAAGCGCAAAAGCTCTTACCGGAAGTGGAATCCGCGATTCGAGACGCAATCTCTCTCAAGGCCGAGTTTCAGCGCGCTGAGGCCGAATGGCAAGGCTTCGCGCACCGGGTGGCGATCCAGGGCGGCCTGAGGGCTGACCGATCGCAACTGCTCGAGCAAAAAAGACATCGTGAAAGCACCGCGCGCGATTTGAAGCAGGCCATCGAACGAATCCATCAGGCAGGCTGCCTGGTGAAAGACCTGGATATCGGCCTCATTGACTTTCCCACTTTGCTGCACGGCGAGGAAGTGTACCTGTGCTGGAAGCTGGGCGAAACCGGTATCCGCTTCTGGCACGGAATCCACGAAGGCTTCGGCGGACGCAAGGAGATCGACCAGGAATTTCTGGAGCATCACCAGGGCGAACTCCCCAACTGAATGTGCGAGAATTGAGAGCGGTCTTTACTGGCGATTCGACGATACACGGACCGTACAGTGAATTACTGTCTCGTCTAACACACCCATGCTGCTGAGCCGAGAATTCATAACGTACCTGTCCAGGCAACTCGTCGCGCGGATGACTCCCCAGATCATCGAAACCAGCGACCCTGCCCTGGCCACCGAAATGATCAGTCATCAGATCGAGGACGAGTTGCAAGTGGAAGATCGTCTCAACGAGGAAGTGCGCGAATTGCTCAGCCAGTACAGCGATTACATGCGGCGCGAAGGCGTCAGCTATCAGGAGATGTTCCGCCGCATCAAGAACACGCTCATCTCGCAGCGGAAAGTAATCCGCGCCGCCGGC
>JBEKHQ010000243.1:0-7152 GCA_050012195.1 Bryobacteraceae bacterium
CGCGAACACGCCGCATCCGCGGGAACGAGGTAAGTCCGCTCTCAATTTCATGGCAAAGTTCAAGTCGGCCGGTAGCAAGAAGGCTGCTCCGGCCAAGTCGGCGCGCCGCGCCATTCCGTGCCTGGTCATAATAGCCTTGGGCATCGCGGTCATGTGCCTGTTGTTCTATCTTTCATTGCAGTCGAACACGCCGTGAGATCCGATAATCGCGGTCCCGACCAGATGCGTCCCGTGCGCATCACCACAAATTATCTGCTCACGGCGGAAGGCTCGGCGCTGATCGAAGTCGGGAATACGCGCGTGCTGTGCGCCGCGTCGGTGGAAGAAACGGTGCCGTCGTTCCTTCGCGGCAGCGGGCGCGGATGGGTGACGGCCGAGTATGCCATGCTTCCGCGCGCCACCGCCACGCGCACGCCGCGCGAAGTTATCAAGGGCTATCCATCCGGACGCACCCAGGAAATTCAGCGCTTGATCGGCCGCTCGCTACGCTCGGTGGTGGACATGGCCGCGCTCGGAGACCGGACCGTCATCGTGGATTGCGACGTCTTGCAAGCCGACGGCGGCACTCGCACCGCATCCATCACCGGCGCATACGTCGCCATGGTGCTCGCGCTGCAACAGCTGGTTCGTTTCGGAGCCTTGAAGTCGCTGCCTGTCACCACCGCCGTGGCTGCCACCAGCGTCGGCATCGTGGCCGGTGTGCCGGTTCTCGATCTCTGTTATGAAGAAGATTCCGCCGCCGAGGTGGACATGAACGTCGTCATGACAGGCTCCGGCCGCTTCGTCGAACTGCAGGCCACCGCCGAGAAAACGGCATTCGACGATGCCCAGTTGGCGAAGCTGATCGATGCCGCCCGCCGCGGAATCCTGGAATTATTCGAGATCCAGAAACAGGCCTTGCGGCCCTGAACACGGTGCTCTACTGCGCGACCACCAATGCCGGCAAGCTGCGCGAGTTCCAGATGGCGCTCGAAGGCTCGTTCGGCGTCGAACCACTTCCGGCGATCGCAACCATTCCGCCTTGCGACGAAACTGGCGCCACGTTCGAAGAAAACGCCATCCAGAAGGCGCTGTATTATTCGAAACATTGCGACGGATATCTGTTCGTCGACGATTCCGGCCTTGCGGTGGACGCTCTCGGCGGCGCGCCCGGCGTTTACTCGGCTCGCTGGGCGGGACCGGACGCCACCGACGAAGCCAACAATGCCCTGCTGATCGAGCGCATGCAAGGCGTCACCAACCGCGCAGCTCGGTTCGTGTGTGTGGTCGCGCTCGCCAGGGCTGGCCGCTTGATCGAAACCTTTCGCGGCGAAGTGGCGGGACAGCTACTTGACGCCCCGCGCGGAGCTAACGGCTTCGGCTACGATCCGCTGTTTTACTACCCACCTTTCGGATGTTCGTTCGGCGAAGCGCCGCTCGAACGAAAAATGGAAGTGAGCCATCGCGCCCAAGCGCTGCGGGCGATGTCGAAGTACCTTCAAGAATCCGACTCTCTGGCCGATAAGCCTCATAAGCCAGGAGTAACTCTATGATCAATAGCATTAGCTCAAGCGGCGCCGCCGAGCAATCGCAACAGCACGCAATTCAACAAGCCTCCGCTCAACAAAAGCAACACATGCAGGAGCGGCAGGATTCCGTCCAGCTCAGTCCCGAAGCCCAGGCGGCTCAGAAGGCCCAACGGGAAGCGGATGGTGACCCCAAGGGCGAGAACGAGTAACGCCATCGCGCCTAGCCGCGCAGTTTGTAAGCCTTGCGCAGCCGCCCCCGGCTTCCAAGAAACCAGTCACCGACGTATACAACGGCGTGTCCGTCACCGACGACTATCGCTGGCTCGAAAACTACTCGGACCCCGCCGTCCGCTCCTGGAGCGACGCGGAAAACGCCTATGCGAGGAAGTACCTCGACGCGCTTCCCGTTCGCGCGACGCTCTATGATGAGTTGAAACGTCTTTACTCCGAGCGCTCCCCGCGATATTTTGACCTTCGCGCGCGCGGCGGGGTGCTGTTCGCCCTCAAAGTCCAGCCGCCCCAGGAACAGCCGCTCCTGGTCACTCTCAAATCCGCCGACGATCCCGAATCCGAGCGCGCGGTCGTCGATCCCAACCGCCTGGACCCAACGGGCGGAACCGCGATCGATTTCTACGTGCCTTCCACCGATGGAAAACTGGTCGCGGTTTCTCTGTCCAAAGGCGGCAGCGAGAGCGGCGATGTGCATGTTTACGACGTGGCCGGAGGGAAGGAAATGGGCGCGCCCATCCCGGGCGTCAACGGCGGCACCGCGGGCGGTAGCCTTGCGTGGAACGCGGATGGATCGGGTTTCTACTACACTCGCTACCCGCGCGCGGGCGAGCGCTCGGAAGCGGATCTGCAGTTCTTCCAGCAGATTTATCTTCATCGGCTCGGGGCGGACACCAAGCAAGACACCTACTCGCTCGGCAAGGATTTTCCGCGCATCGCCGAGATTCAACTGAAAACTTCCGAGGACGCGCGGTTTGTTTTGGCGACCATGGCCAATGGCGACGGCGGCGAGTACGCGCACTATCTGATGGGCGCGGACGGGCAATGGCATCAGATTGCCAGGCTCTCCGACGAGATCACCGGCACGGCCTTCGGCGCCGACGGCTACTTGTATCTCCTCTCGCGCTTGAATGCGCCCAAGGGCAAGATCCTGCGAACTTCGCTGGCGCACCCGAACGTTGCGGACGCTCAGACCGTGGTTGCGGAGAGCAAAGCCGTGATTGAGGGATTCCTCCCGGCCGCCGATGCGCTGTATGTTCAGGATGTCCTGGGCGGTCCATCCGAAATCCGGATCTTTGATGCGTCGGGAAAACCGCGCGGCCTGGTGCCTATTGCTCCGCTTTCTTCCGTGGAGCAGATGGTGCGAGACGCGGGCGGCGGACTCCTGTACCGAAGCCAAACCTATCTCGAACCGCCGGCCTGGTATCGATACGACGCCTCGGCCGGTAAGGTGGTTCGCACGGCTCTGATCGAGAAGCCCGCGGCCGATTATAGCGACGCCGAGGTTGTGCGCGAGTTCGCAACCTCCAAGGACGGCACCCGAGTTCCGTTGAATATCATTCGCCGAAAAGGTACGAAACTGGACGGAAAGAATCCGGTGCTGCTGACCGGGTATGGAGGCTATAACGTCAGCTTGTCTCCGGCTTATTCGGTCCGGCTGCGCCCCCTGTTGGATCATGGGTTCGTTTTCGCGGAAGCCAATCTTCGCGGCGGCGGCGAGTACGGAGAAGCTTGGCATCGCGCCGGCATGTTGAGCAGGAAGCAAAACGTCTTCGACGATTTCGCCGCTTGCGCCCGCTATCTGATCGATCATAAATACACCACGCCCGCGAAACTGGGAATCGAAGGCGGCAGCAATGGCGGTCTCTTGATGGGCGCCGAGCTGACCCAACATCCGGAGCTGTTCGGCGCCGTGGTTTCGCACGTCGGTATCTACGATATGCTGCGCGTCGAACTCCAGCCCAACGGCGCATTCAACGTCACCGAATTCGGAACCGTGAAGGAAGCCGAGCAGTTCAAGGCGCTGTACGCCTACTCGCCTTATCATCACGTCGTGGATGGAACCAAGTACCCTCCGGTATTGTTCTTGACCGGCGCCAACGACCCCAGGGTGGACCCCTTGAATTCGCGCAAGATGACCGCGCGATTGCAAGCCAGCGGCACGCAACATTTGGTTCTGCTGCGTACCAGCTCCAATTCCGGCCACGGCATCGGCACCGCTCTAAGCGAGTATTTGGCGCAAACGGCCGACGTATTGGCGTTCCTGTTCGACCAGTTGGGCGTCCGATAACCCCGTCTGGCAACAAGATTGCCTAATCTGTCAGCATGCAGGCCACTACGCCGCGCCACATCGGGTCTTCTCACCATAAACCGCGTGATTACACCCAGACTCCGCTGAACATCTATTGGGAAATGACCCAGGCCTGCGCCTTGGCGTGCCGGCATTGCCGGGCCGAGGCCTCCCCGAACCCCCTTCCGAACGAACTGAGCTTTGAAGAAGGCGTCGCGTTTTTGCACCAGATCCCCGGCTTTGGAGAGCCTCTGCCGCAGTTGATTCTCACCGGCGGCGATCCGCTCCGTCGTCCCGACCTCTACTTGTTGATCGATGAAGCGCGACAGCTCGGGATCGGCGTATCCATCACGCCCGCGGCGACGGCGGAACTGACGCGCGGCGTGCTGCTGCGGCTGAAGGAACACGGCGTCGAAGGATTGGGCCTAAGCCTGGACGGATCCACCGCAGAAAAGCACGATTCGATTCGCGGCGTGCCCGGTACGTTCGATCGCACCATGCAAGCCATCCGTTGGGCGCAAGAGCTCCAAATGCCGTTGCAAGTGAATACATTGGCGGCCGCGGAAACCGCCGACGATGTGCCCGCGATTTACGAGCTCCTCAAGCCATTCGACGTATCGCGCTGGAGCCTGTTCTTTCTGATTTCGGTCGGTCGAGGAAAGGTTCTTCAGCCGCTCTCGCCCGAAGCCGGCGAAGCTCTCATGGGCTGGGTTTACGAGACGTCGCTGGTTTCTCCTTTCACCGTCGCCACCACCGAAGCGCCCTCCTACCGTCGCGTGGCGCTGGAGCGAATGCGCGCCGCGGGCATGAGCGGGGATCAGATTAAGCGCAGCAGCGCGTATCGAGGCTTCGGAATCCGCGACGGGCACGGAATCATGTTCGTCTCCAACACCGGCGACATCTGCCCGGCCGGTTTTTTGCCGCTGGTAGTCGGCAATGTCCGCACCGACCGCGTGGCCGAGATTTATCGCAACGCGCCCACGTTTAAGTCGTTGCACGATCCCACGCAGTTTGAAGGACGCTGCGGATTCTGCGAATATCATGCGCTCTGCGGAGGGTCGCGAGCGCGAGCCTACGGCGCCACGGGCAATCCTCTGGCGTCCGATCCGTTCTGCGCCTATGAGCCGCGTCACTCCGAACCGGAAGCCTGAAGCACGACATCGAATCGCTCGCGGGTAAGCCAAGCGGTCTTTTCCTGTTCGTCGACGTATCCCCAAAGATTCGCGCCGGGGAAATAATAGTGGATCATCGGCAAGTCGTCTTGCGGGACCAATAGCTTCTTGCCCTCGGGATGCCGCTCGCCGAGTTTCACCAGCTCCGCGTGGAGCCGGGGCGCCGGCAGGATCGGGTGTGCGGCGATCTGTGCGGCCGCGTTCCACAGTACGAGCAAGCAAACCGCGCTCGCGGCGACGGCTTGAGGCAATGGCTTCCAACCTTTCAAAATCGAAGCGAAAACAAGACCGGCGAACAGATGGAACGCCGGAAGAAACGGCAGCGTGTAACGCGGCGTGTCAGTAGCCACGCGCAGCACGACCAGTAGCATCAGGGACGCGTAGAGCAGCACGGGGAAGAGCGAGCGGCGCGTCGGGCGATCGCAAAATAGAAAATACGCCAGGACGGCTCCGGCCACAAGCAGCCATTCCACCGGCGAATGAGTGAAGCGCAGCCGCCAGGTTTCGAGCACACTGACGCGGCCCCACGGAGACGGCCGATACAGGGCCAGATACGCCATGAACAGGTAGGCCTTCAAGAAACTCAACTTCAGCACCGCGCCGGGCCACAGCATTAAGACCGAGCCCACAAAAAGCAGAGCCGACTTTCCCATCCAGCGCCAGTCGGTCAGCTTAGTTGCCAACGCCGCGCACACCAATAGCACTGCGACCAGAACGAAGGCGACTTCCAGCGTGCAAAACGCGCCGGCGCTCGCGACCACCGCGGCGTTCCAATAGCGGGCCGCGCCGGTGCTCCGCCATTTCATCAGGAACAGCAGCGCGGCGATGTAGCACAACACAAAACACTCATGAGGCGCGATTTCGTTCGTCCGAATAGTAGCGTAGCTCCACAAATAGAAGGCGCCGCCTAGAATCCCGGCCAGGATTCCTTCGCGCCCCGGCAGCAGCCACAGACTGCCGGCGTAAATGAACAGGAACGTCAGAACGGGAAACGCGTACGACCAACTCCGCGTCGCCGGCTCGCTCAGGTTGAAGGGAGCCAGCGCCAGAAGCCAGTAGAAATACAGCGGACCGTGCCAGTGCCGGTAGAAGTTCACGTCGTCGCTGCGCCGGATCTCGCGCGACATCTCCGCGCGCTCGACCGCGCCTTTGCCCTTGCTCATTCCGATGCGAACGAAATCGAACAGGGACTGAGCGGGCGCGTCGGCATAGTTGGCGTGCAATCCGAGCGAGGCCGCGTACATGTAGTCGGCCTCATCGTAATAATAGGGCCAGGTGAAGACCTGCCGGCGGACTAGAAGAAAGAAAATGGCCAGCAGCACGAACGGCGCGATCCATCTCATGCGACTCGCCGGTTTGCCAGCCGTAGCGCGACGCTCAATCCCGCGAGCGACGGCAGATAGCTGCTGTAGGCAATGTGAAAAAAGAACGTGCAGATGGCATACACCAGAACGCCGCTGAACAGACAAAACGCCAGCGTGCGCGAATCGCCCGCGGAACGCCGGTATATCCGAAAGTTCGAAACCAGCGCCAGGATGATCACGGACGTGTACAAGAGGAACGCTGGAATTCCGCACTCGCTGGCCACCTGCGTGTAGGAATTGTGCGTTCCAAGCCAAGGCGCGGGCTTGCCCTCCTTCACTGAATCGCCGAAAACCGCCACCGCGAACTGGCCCGGTCCCACGCCCACCAGAGGGTGCGTGATGGCGTAGTTCAAGCTCTGGCGAAAGAGCTCCGTGCGTTGCATCTGCGAGGCGACCGCGGATTCGTCCTGAGCGTCCGCCGTGGGATTCAACGCGATCAACATCATCCGATGCAACGCGGGCGCGGGCGTCAGCAACAGCGCGACCGCGAGAACCGGTGCTCCGATCCCGAGATTCCGAATCCGATTCCTTCCGAGCAGCAGGCTCACCAAGGCCAGAGTCAGGATCGCGACGAAGGCGCCGCGCGCGGCGGTTCGGAGCATGAAGACCAGCGCCCCCATGATCCCGGCGACGCCCAGTAAGCGTTTCCAGACCTGCGGCTGGAAAACCAGAAACATGAATTGCGTAATGGCGATGATCAATTGCAGGCTCAGATCGTTGGCATTGGAAAAGAAGACGCTGTCGGGAATCTCCAGGCGGCCGCCTTGGACGGACCCGAACCAATAACAATCCACAAGCAGCAACCAATT
>JBEKHQ010000244.1:0-5407 GCA_050012195.1 Bryobacteraceae bacterium
TCGCGTCGCCCAGGTTCATGGAGCCGCCGCCTTCGCTCACGTAATTGCGATTCCAGGAAGGGATTTCCACTTCCACGTCGCCCTGAACCACGCACTGGCAGCCCAGCCGCGAGTTCAGCGTGAGCCCGGCGGCCATGTCCAGCCGGTCATTTTCGTCGTCATCGGCTTCCGAAAGATTGTCCTTTCCTTTGGTCACGATGACGTGGCAGGTGGTGCAGGCGCAATTCCCGCCGCAGGCGTGCTCCAGGTGGATCCCGAAATTGAGGCAGACGTCCAGAAGGGATGCCGGTTTGCCGTGCTCGTGATACGGCAGCTTGCCCGATTCAAACTCCACGGTCTTCCCGTCGATGGTTACCTTCGGCACGATTCATTATAACGTGCGGGTCGCCGCCGCCCTCCTGCATACTGGTAAAAGTGTTCCATTTCATCGAGAAGAAGATTTCCGAGCGTGTGGCGACGTTCGTGCGCTCCCGTTACGGCGTGGAGGCCGGGGGAGCGCTGGAGCAGCCCAAGCAGGCGTCCTTCGGCGAACTGGCGATCCCCGTCGCTTTTCACTTGGCGCGCCAGCTTAAGCAGCCGCCGAAGACGATCGCCGCGCAAATCGTGTCCGAACTCGGCCAGATCGAAGGGGTCTCCGCGTTCGAAGTGGCCGGCAACGGCTACATCAACGTCCGGTTGGATCGCGGCGCGTACGGGGTAGGCGTGTTGCGCGGCATCGGGGAAGCGCGCGAGAACTTGCCCGGCAAGATCATCGTCGAACACACCAACATCAATCCCAACAAGGCGGCGCACATCGGACACTTGCGCAACGCCATTCTCGGCGACACGTTCGTCCGCATGCTGCGATCGGGCGGCCGAACCGTGGAAGTGCAGAATTACATCGATAATACCGGCGTTCAAGTGGCGGACGTGGTGGCGGGTTTCCAGCATCTGGAGCAGAAGTCCGCGGACGACGTCCAAAAGCTGCTGGACGATCCTAACGTGCGCTTTGACTATTATTGTTGGGATCTTTACGCCAGAATTTCCTCCCATTTCCAGGAGCACAAGGAAGACTTGGCGTGGAGGTTGGATACGCTGCACGATATCGAACAATCGGCGGGCGAGGCCGCGAAGCTTGCCGCGCTGGTCGCCGACTCGATTGTGGGCTATCATCTCGCGACCATGCGTAGGCTGGGCATTTCCTACGACCTGCTTCCCCGCGAGAGCGAGATTCTTTACCTCAAATTCTGGGAAACGGCTTTCGCGCAATTAAAGAAGCGCGAGGCGATCTACTTCGAGACCGAGGGAAAGAACAAGGGCTGCTGGGTGATGCCTGCCAGCGCGTTCAAGGAGCAGACCGGCGAGGACACCGATGACAGCAAAGTGATCGTGCGTTCGAACAATACCGTCACCTATGTCGGCAAGGACATCGCGTATCAGCTCTGGAAGTTCGGCTTATTGGGCAAAGACTTTTACTATTTGTTCTGGCCGGAGAAAGACGTGTGGATAACAACCGGCCCGCCGCAACCGCCCCCGGACCATCAGTTCGGTCACGCCGACTGGGTCTACAATGTCATCGATTCGCGGCAGTCCTACCTGCAGGACGTCGTGGTGGCGGGGCTGCGCGCGCTCGGCTACAACGAACACGCCAACCGATCCATCCATTTTTCGTACGAAATGGTCGCGCTCTCGCCGCGCACTTGCGCCGGGCTGGGCATCCAGCTTTCGGACGAAGACAAGAAGCGCGCGCACGTTGAAGTTTCCGGCCGTAAGGGCCTCGGCGTGAAGGCGGATGATCTGATCGACAAGCTGATCGAAGAAGCCCGCGCGGAGGTCGATTCCCGGCACCCGGAAGCCCCCGCCGCCGAGCGGCTGAACATCGCGACGCAGATCGCGGTCGGCGCGCTCCGCTACTTCATGCTCAAGTACACGCGCAATTCCGTGATTGCTTTCGATTTTCAAGAAGCGCTCAGTTTCGACGGCGACACGGGACCCTACGTCCAATACACCGCCGTGCGCGCCCGCAACATCCTGCGCAAACTGGCCGAGCGAGGCGAGCGACTGCCGGACTTCCAGACCGCGCTCGATCAAACCGCGCTCGCGCGACAGCTCGCGTCCGAGGATTTCTGGCAACTGTTGCTGATCGCTTCGAAATCCGATTCGGCCATCGAACGCGCCATCGCTTCCGGCGAGCCCGCCCACGTCGCCAAGTATGCGTTTCAACTCGCGCAGGCGTTCAACAATTTCTATCACGAGTATCCGGTGCTCACCGAGGAGAATAGCGAGAAGCGGACCTTCCTGCTGTGGATGACCGACTACTTCCGCGCTCAGCTCGAGCGCACCTTGGGCGTGCTCGGCATCGCGGCGCCCGAGTACATGTAGCCTTCCGGGAACTACAATAAAGTCGATGCCTCAATTGAATAGCTTCGGCGCCGCTTCGCTTCTGGACGCTGGCGGGAGCAAGTATAGGTACTACGCGCTCGAGTCGCTCGAAAAGGCCGGAGTCGCGAGAATTTCCCGCATTCCCTACTCGATCAAAATTCTGCTTGAAAACCTGTTGCGCTCCGAAGACGACCGCACGGTGAAGGCGTCCGATATCGAGTACGTCGCGAAATGGCAAATCGGCGGACCGGCGCAGGAGATCAATTTCCGCCCCGCGCGCGTGTTGTTGCAGGATTTCACGGGCGTCCCCTGCGTGGTGGATCTGGCCGCCATGCGCGACGCATTGGGCGACATGGGCTCCGATCCGAAGCGAGCGAATCCCCTGATTCCGGTCGATCTGGTGATCGACCATTCGGTGCAGGTGGATCGGTTCGGCACCCAGGACGCGTTCGGCTTCAACGCCCTGCTCGAATTTCAGCGCAACCAGGAGCGCTACGCCTTTCTGCGGTGGGGTCAAAAAGCCTTTCGGGATTTTCGAGTGGTGCCGCCCGACACCGGCATCGTGCATCAGGTGAACTTGGAATACCTGGCCCCGGTGGTTTTCACCGATCGCCGCGAGACGCCGCCGCTGGCCTATCCCGACACGCTGATGGGCACCGACTCGCACACCACCATGATCAACGGACTGGGCGTGGTGGGATGGGGCGTGGGCGGTATCGAGGCTGAAGCCTGCATGCTGGGCCAGCCGATCTCGATGCTCCTGCCGGAAGTGGTCGGCTTCAGGCTGCGCGGACGGCTGCCCGCCGGATCGACGGCCACCGATCTCGTACTCACCGTCACGCAGATGTTGCGCAAGAAAGGCGTGGTCGGAAAATTCGTCGAGTTCTTCGGCGCTGGCGTGGCCGCGTTGCCGCTGGCGGATCGCGCCACCATCGGCAACATGGCGCCCGAATATGGCGCAACCATCGGCTTCTTTCCCATCGATCACCAGACGCTCGACTATCTGCGGCTGTCGAATCGCCCGCCGGAATTGATCGCGCTGGTGGAAGCGTACGCCAAAGCCCAGGGTTTGTTCCTCTCGGACGACTCGCCGGAACCGGATTACTCCGATACCCTGGAGTTGGATCTTGCCACCGTGGTTCCGTCGCTGGCCGGGCCCAAGCGTCCGCAAGACCGCATCAACCTGCCCGACGTGAAGAAGAACTTTCTGGCTACGTTGAACGGCGCGCCGCATACCGCCGAAATCGCCTCCAACGGATCGAAGGCCACCATCCAGGACGGCTCGGTTGTGATCGCCGCGATCACCAGTTGCACCAACACGTCGAATCCTTCGGTGATGGTGGCCGCGGGATTGCTCGCCAAGAAAGCCGTCGAGAAAGGGCTGCAGACCCAGCCGTGGGTGAAATCGAGCCTCGCGCCCGGGTCGAAAGTGGTTTCCGATTATCTCGACGACGCGGGCTTGACGCCGTATCTGGAAAAGCTGCGCTTCAATCTGGTCGGATACGGCTGCACCACTTGCATCGGCAACAGCGGACCGCTGCCGGAAGCGGTGGCCGACGCCGTGCAAAAAGAGAAGCTGGTGGTGGCGGCCGT
Source organism: Bryobacteraceae bacterium (assembly GCA_050012195.1). Lineage (GTDB taxonomy): Bacteria > Acidobacteriota > Terriglobia > Bryobacterales > Bryobacteraceae > Palsa-89. The sequence goes on from JBEKHQ010000244.1 coordinate 3,955, forward strand.
GCTGAGCGGCAACCGCAACTTCGAGGGCCGCATCAATGCCTTGGTGCGCGCCAACTATCTCGCTTCCCCGCCGCTGGTGGTGGCTTACGCGCTGGCCGGCCGCGTGGACGTGGATCTGGAAAACGATCCGCTGGGCGTGGACGGCGACGGGAAGAACGTTTACCTCAAGGATATCTGGCCGACGCCCGAGGAAATCGCGGCTGTGGTGAAGCGATCGGTGCGGAGCGAGATGTTTCAAAAACAGTATGCCGCAGTTTTTCAGGGTGACGAGCGCTGGAACAGCGTCCAGGTTCCCGCCGGCGATCTGTACGAGTGGAGCGACCGTTCCACCTACATCCGCAAGCCGCCTTATTTCGAAAACATGGTTAACCCGAAGACGTCCGTGCACGATTTCGACGGTCTGCGCGCGCTGGCCGTTCTGGGCGATTCGGTGACCACCGATCATATTTCGCCGGCCGGCAACATTCCCTCCGACAGTCCTGCGGGAAAATATCTGATCGGTCTGGGCGTGAAGCCGGTGGATTTCAATTCCTACGGCGCGCGGCGCGGCAATCACGAGGTGATGGTGCGGGGCACGCTGGCGAATATTCGCCTCCGCAACCTGCTCGCGCCCGGAACCGAAGGCGGCTGGACCACGCACATTCCCAGCGGCGAGAAGCTCTTCATCTACGATGCCTCGATCCGCTATCAGCGCGAGGGCACGCCGCTCCTGATCATCGCGGGCAAGGAGTACGGCTCCGGCTCGTCGCGCGACTGGGCCGCCAAGGGCACGCTGCTATTGGGCGTAAAGGCCGTTATCGCGGAAAGCTTCGAGCGGATTCATCGCTCCAACCTGGTGGGCATGGGCGTGCTGCCGATGCAATTTCTCCCCGGCGAAAGCCGCGAGACGCTGGGGCTCACCGGTTTCGAGCGCTACTCGATCTCTGGGATTGCCGACGCGATCGCTTCGGGCGCCCGAGCGCGCGTGAAGGCCGCGACGGGCCAGGGCGTCGAGAAAACTTTCGAGGCCGTGGTGCGAATCGATACGCCCATGGAGGCGGCTTACTTCCGCAACGGCGGAATCCTGCCCTACGTCGTGCGGCAGTTGGCGGCGCAAAGCTGAGTTATTCGAGAACGCGGACGAACTCGGCCACGATGCGGTATTTGTCTTCGTCCGGATCGAGGTCCCAGGAGGGATAATCCGGGTTCAGGGATTCCAGGCGAATCCGGCCGTGTTGCCAGCCTTCTTCGGTGGCTTGCTTTTCGCTCTTATAGCGCTTCACCGCGTAGGCCGAGTCTTTGCCCGGCGACATCTGGCGATCTTCGGCCAGCACCAGCCGGTTCGCGCGGCTCCCTGTAACGCCCGCGCGGAAGACGCACAGGCTGCCGTCGGGAATCGACGGTTCCATGGAATGGCCCACCACCCTGGCGACGAACATGTCCGGGTACAGGGTTTTTATGTTTTCGGGCGTTT
>JBEKHQ010000245.1:0-5404 GCA_050012195.1 Bryobacteraceae bacterium
GTCTACTTCCCAGGACAGCGAATCGGTGTCGAGTATCCCGCCCGACACGTTATGCACGTGCGCGAGCGTTTCTCCGGAAGGTGTTCGAAAGCCGCGCAGCACGCGCCAGGGCGGCTGCTGCTCGCCGACGCGGAGAATGGTCGCGCCAGTGTCGTCGGTTTCAAAAGCCAGGCGGAGGTTCGAAAATTGTGTCATCACTCAACTCATGAACAGGCGCGTATAGAGAGTGGCGTGCCGCGCCGAAGCGACGTCCAGGAGATGCGTGAAGGAACTGGCGAGTGCGGGCTGGGGTGCGCCGCGCGCCACAGCGGCGATAATAGCGGGCTTCAAGTTCCAAAGAATCTGGTGCGCCTGCGTTTGTCCGAGCGGCAGCAAGCGCTGGCAGGCGGAAACCAGGGCGGTCATCGATTGCTGAAGATACGCAGCGGCGGCCATGGCGGCGTCAATCTCAAATACCCCGGCGGCCAAGCCAAAGCAGGTTGCCAGGTGAACCTCTTCTCCCCTCTGGAAAGCGGCGATCAACAACGCGTCTCCCGACATATTCGCAGCCAAACGCAAGAACCGGCGGCCCATGGCGGAGGAGGCATCGCGAGATTCGCGGGCTAGCTTGCGCGCACCCAGGCTGGCGTTCAGGGCAAGCCATTCGGGAATGGTAGAGCCGCAGCTCGCCGCGCAATAAGCCGCTTCGAGTGCACCAGTCTCCGCGAGATAGTCCTCGAAGAATGCTGGCAAAAGCTCCGTATTCAGCAGTTCCGCTTCCACCAGCGCCTCGATTCCAAACGAGTGCGCGGCGCCGCCGATGGGGAAGGCGCTGTCGGCAAGCTGCTGGAGGCGAAGCAGTGCGAGCGTCATGCGAACAAGCACTGGACAGCTTGCGGCAGGGGATCGGCGGCGGCCGCTTCATCCCAGTTGAGTTCCGCGCGAACCACGTCGAAGAACGCGCTGCGATTCACGTCTTGCGCCTGCAGACGGCTGGCCAGGATGTCGGCGGTTGCGAGATTGCGGCTGGCGGCGATATAGCCGGCATTGGAGATCAAATCATAATTGCCCCAGCGGCTGCGGTAGAGGCCCTTGCGATTCCATCGGACGGCCGAGTAGAGCCCTTCATTCAAGCCGCTCAACGGGAACATCGCGCCATATACTTTCGCGAGGTTGCAACAGACGCGCGCGAAGTACGTAATGTTCGGACCGTGCCAGGTGGAACGCAATGGGTCCGGGATCAAGCCAAACAGATTGGAGATCGCAAGCCGCGTGGGACCTTTGAATTTCGCGAAGCTGATCATGGGACAGCCGGCATAGGGGAGCAGGACCCGCGGAATGTAGCTGAGCGTTTCGGTGCGCGCGGGCGCGGCGCAAGCTTCGTCCCAATACGCCTCGGTCACGTTGACATACTCCGCGGAATGCCTGGCCAACACGTCGGCCAGTCCTGTTCGTCGCAGGTATTCGGCATCTTGCTGGCGAATCCAGGCACGATGTTCACGCGCCTCCGTTTCCCAATCGAATTGCGCCTCCCCCAAATTCCTGGAAGACGTGTGGCCTTCGAGAATAATCGCCTTGGCGGGTAACGCGCTCAATAATAAGTCGAGCGCGGCCGGGTCCGTGTATGTGCCGGTTGCGTAGCCATGCCATGTCACCTTGACGAGCACTCGCTCCGGCTTCCCGGCCGGCAGAATTTCTTCGAGCAATTCGGACATCCGGAGGCGATCCCTCACCGGCGCGATAACTCCCGTACCCACGGTCCACGAGGCCGGTTCCGGCACAGGGCTTCGCTTGGGCGATGCCGCTCGCAGAGATTCGCGCAAACGTTTTTCGTTCCATAGTCGTGTGATCCGCTGTGCGAGCCAGGCCGTAATGGCGGGTTGATTGCCCGGCGGTTCAGCCATGCGCCAGGTGCCTGCTTCCGGGTGCTGCCGTTGAAAGTTTTCGAGGATCACAGCGGCGAACTCGGAGTGCTCCGTCCTCCATAGCGTTTCTGGAAGCATCACCCAATGCAACGGACGTTGCAAGCACTTGTCGAACGTCAACGCAAGAAATGGCTGCGCATGCCGCACAAATCCAACTTCACCCGCGGCCAGGCCAAGCTGCTCCCAAACCAGACGCATCAATCGATAACTATTGGCGCGGCTGCCAGCGTCGCCGTGCCCGCTGGCGGCGAGGATGAGTCCGGCGTGTTGTGGCGATCGGACGTTTTCCGGGATCGCACGGGCCACCTGATCGGCGAGCGCCTGGACCACCAAGGGATGCGCCGGGTCGACGTCGTCGTGATGAATGGCGAGTAGCGGATTGGCGCGGCGCGCTTCAACGATCGCATGTCCAAGAGCCTCGCGTTGCAGCAGGTTGAAATCGAGCGCGGCCGGCAGCACGAAGATCTCTCTTGGGCCGTCGCGGGAGATGGCAGATGACAAAGTATCGACGGGAACCAGCTCCACAGCTGGCCGGAAACCGAGAATCGGCTCGCAAGCCGAGGCCACCGCGCTCGCGTCCCCACAGTGTAAATCCGTAACGAGGATGAAGGCCGGAGTCAGTGCAGTTTCCCGCCTATCCGGCCATGTTTGGTCATGCTTGCCAGCACGTCCACCATCGCGCGCACGGCAACCAGCGCGGTGATATCGGAGATGTCATAAGGCGGCGATACCTCTACAGCTTCCATGGCCGCGACGCCTTCTTTGGCCACGCCCTTCAAAATTGCGAGGGCTTCGCGCGGCAGGAAACCGCCGGGTTCGGGCCAGCCGGTTCCCGGAACAAATCCCGCGTCCACCGAATCGACGTCGAAAGAAAGATAGACGGCGCTGGCGCCTTTCCAAGCCACTTCGAGCGCGATCTCGATGGTCTTGTCAATTCCGATACGCTCGATGTCTTGAATGGTCAGCACCGTGGATCCGCGCTCGCGGCCTTTCTTCACGCCAGGACGAGGCACCTGCCAGCCACCGATCCCCACCTGCACCAGGTTCGTGGGCGGACAGTTCGGAATATTTGTCGCATGGAACCAGGGACAAGTGTGCATGATCTCGTCCATGTCTTTTTCCTGCGTGTCGATGTGCCGATCCAGATGAATGATCCCGACCTTGCCTTCGACGCACTGCGCCACGCCGCGTGCGCAAGGATAGCCGATGGAATGGTCGCCGCCCATTATCATCGGCAGCGTGCCGGACGAAAGCACGTGCGCGACCGCTTTCGTGATCTGATCGTGGCTCTTCGTGATATTGGCCGGACAGAACACGTCGCCGACGTCGCACATCTTGAGCGATTCGCGCAGGTCCACGCCCAGCTCGAAGTTATATGTAGTGTAGAGCGAGGAAATCCGGCGAATGCCCTGCGGCCCGAATCGCGTTCCGGCGCGGTAAGTGGTGCCGATGTCGAACGGCGCTCCCAGAAATGCCACGTCGTATTCGCCGACTTTGCGGACGTCTTCGAGATAGGGAGTCTTGAGAAACGTATTGATGCCGGACCAATGAGGCAGCTCGCCGCGCTGGAAACAACTGATCTCGGTTTTGTCTTCGATCGAGTCGACGCATTCGAGACCGAACTCCTTGCCGCGCTGCACCTCCCGCTCCCATTGGCGCGAAGGAATCCGGCCTTCGTCGCGCAACGCCTTCATGCCTTCGAGCTCGGGCAGCGACAGTTCTCTCTGGTGTTCCCGATAGTTCGGGGCGTGGCTCTTATAAAAGGACATAGGTTCAGGCTTGCGCGCTGGGTGCGTCTTCGCTCTCGATCCCGTTCGGATAGGTGCTCTGCTCGACGCGGCCGATCAACGCGGCAATCTTCTGCTCGTCGATTGTATCAGGGACGGGAAGGTCGAGAACCACCTCTGCGCCGTCGTCAGAGGAACGCGGACGGCCGAGCGCAATGACGCGCGTCGCCAGAATGACGGCTTCCCGTGGATTGTGGGTGACGAATAGAATGGTGGTGCCGGTCTCGCGCCACAGCGCGCGGATTAGGCGCTGCATGCCGGCGCGAGTGCCGGGATCAAGCGCGCTGAAGGCTTCGTCCATCAACAGAATCTTGGGCCGCATGATGAGCGCTTGCGCGATCGCCACGCGTTGCTGCATACCGCCGGAGAGTTGGTGCGGATATTTTGAGCCGTCGGATTCGCCGAGGCCCATGCGCTTAAGGTAACTGTACGCCTCAGCCCGGAATTCCTTTCGCCGCGCTCGCCGGGCCGGCGCTAACCCGCCCAGGAATCCGATCTCGGTGACTTCCAGACCGAAAGTGATGTTCTCGATCACGGTGCGGTCGGGAAACAGCGAGTACTTCTGCGGTACGTAGCCGCAGCGGCGATCCGGCTGCGTGCGCGCGCTGCCTTCCACCAAAACGCGACCGCCGCCGGGCATCTCTTCCGCGAGCACCAAGCGCAGCAGTGTCGATTTTCCGCAGCCTGTTTGGCCGACGATCGAAACAAACTCACCCTGATGAATATCCAGGTTGACGCTGCTCAGGATTTTCTTACGCGCATCGCCCGCGCCATACTGGACCGAGACGTCCTCAATGCGAATCATCGCATCGGCCCCCGCGCCGGCGAGTTCTTCGACAGCTGTGGTCGAGATCCGCGTGGAACCCATTCTGTTCAGGCTTCCTGAAACCAGGGATGCAGCTTGCGGTTCATCAATCGCATGCTCGCGTCCACCAAAAAAAGCAGCAGAGCCACCCAGAGCACGTAGGGAATGATGGTATCCATGCCCATGTGGCGTCGAAGCAGCGCGATGCGGTAAGCCAAGCCGTCTTGCGATGCGATCATTTCGCCGGCGAACAGGAATAACATCACCGCTTTCAGGTTTAACCGGATGCTGTTGAGCACGCGCGGCAAGATCTGCTTGAGCACGATACGGTAAGTTACCGAAAAATCTCCAGCGCCCAACGTGAAGCCTCTCACGATCTGTTCGCGCGGCACGCCGCGGGTTAAATGAAACGAGTCCAGGATTATCGTGGGCGCGACGCCGATCACGATCAGCATCACTTTGGCCAGCTCGTCGATCCCGAAGGCGATAAATAAAATCGGTAGCAGCGAAAGTGCGACGATCTTGTCGAAGAACAGAACGAAGCGCAGAAAAAACGTGCCGACATAAGGCAGCATCCCCATATGCAGGCCGAGCAGAACGGCTGGAACCAGCAGCGCCAGGTTGATGAAGAATCGGCGGCCGGTGGCTTTGGTGTCCTTCCACAGCATGCTGTTCGCGAGTTTCGCGGCGAAGGACTGCCGATCGGCGCCCGGCGCGGCCTCGTCGTCTTCGGCCGGCTTCAGCGCGGCGGTGGCGAAGGCTTGGCTCATTTGCGCGAGCGTCGGCATCACTCTATCGTCCGGATTTTCGCGATGCCGATTGCTCGAAACCCAAAAGTAGCTGACGATGCCCGCGGCGAACAGGAACCAGGAGAGCGTCCACACCGCAGTCCTGCTGGGCTGCGCGTG
>JBEKHQ010000246.1:0-5402 GCA_050012195.1 Bryobacteraceae bacterium
ATCCGATTCCCGATTCGCGGAACTTCGCGACCCGTTAAACCGGCAAAATGCCTCCCGCCGGTGGCGCAGGTTGCGCGTTTAAAATACAAGATGATGCTCAAGTGGCGCGATGTTCTGAATTTGGCGAAGGACGGCAACCCCGCGCCGGATCGCAAGGTGGTCAAAACGGACGCGGAATGGCGCGAACAGTTAAGTGACGAGGAATACGATGTCACTCGGCAGGCCGGAACGGAACGCGCCTTTAGCTCGGAAATGTGCAGCCTCTTTGAGCCGGGAATCTATTCGTGCCTCTGCTGCGAAACCGTCCTTTTCGATGCGTCGGAGAAATTTGAGTCGCATACCGGCTGGCCATCGTTCACACAGCCAATCAAGGAAAATGTTATTGCTTACCGGTTTGACGGGCCTGCGTTTTTGAAGCGCGTCGAAACCATCTGCAACACTTGTGACGCCCACCTGGGCCACGTCTTTCCTGACGGCCCGGCCCCGAGCGGTCTGCGCTATTGCATGAACGCCGTGGCGCTGCGGAAGGTTGCTAAGGTCTGAGCTGGTCGTTGAGGTCGCCTTTAGACCGCCCGGTCCACGTCCTTGCAATCCGCCCCACGGACCATTTCCACTCGGGAAGCCGAGCGAGATAGGATAACGGTCCTTTGCGAATGAAGAATCTCGGTCAAATCTCAAGCGCGGTCTTTGCATCCACGGCTCTACTGTGCGGTCTACCGGCCGCCGCGCAGGGATACCTAACTTCAGACCAGACGTCAAATGTGGTTCGCGTCGTGCTTCCGGCGCCTGTAGCTGGTGATGCTACCTCCCAAGCCGACCAGGCGATCTTTCGCTCCGCGCGTTCGCTCGAAGGCTCGGCCCGCTGGACTCTCGCGCAATCGGATGACGACGTCTCCACCAGCGGCTTGCTTCGTGCGTTCCGCTGTGCTGGGGTGACCCTGACGCCTGACAGTGCGCCGGAATTAACAAAACTCATTACGCGGGCCAAACTCCGACGCGGGAGCGGCCGCCGGCATACTCAAGGCACGGTATAAACAGAAGCGTCCGTTTCAGGTTGCCGAAGGAGATGTGTGCGTCTCCCCAGAGGGCCGGGCTGCGCTGGAACAGAGCCCGGACTACCCGTCGGGGCACACCGCGCTGAGTTGGGAAACGGGTTTGATCCTCGCCGAGTTAGTCCCGGAGTCTGCGAGCGAAGTGCTCGCTCGGGCCCGCGCGTTTGGACAGAGCCGGATTGTGTGTGGTGTCCATAATGCCAGCGCCGTTGAGGCGGGGTGGATGACGGCCACGGCGGTTTTTACAATGCAGGTCAGTTCGCCGAATTTCCATGGGGATTTCGAATCGGCTCGAACCGAACTGGCTGGTCTGCGCGCCGTCGCAAAGTCAAAACCCGTAGGTTGCGCGGCGGAAGCCAAATCCCTTGCCCAGAACCCGTATTGAGCACCCGGCGCTGGGGCCATCGCTCGTACGGCATGCCCGGCGCGCGTGCTTGCTTTGTGGCTCCTTCCCTTGTCAATTGGCGTCAGCCAGTTTTTTGATCTCTGAGATTACGAGGAGCACCCCTCTCTTCACACGACTGATCCCGGCTGCCAATTCTGATGCGAGAAAACCCTTTTCGGCCGCCTCGGCAGCCAGTTTGCGAATCGCTGTCGACCGAGGTCTTTTCCAGAGAATCAATTCGTCCATCGAAAGTGTCCATCTGGCCGAAGTCCTTGGAGACGCCTCCACTCCGGCAGAGGTCCGAGACGCCGACAACCCAGCCACGGTGTTAGGAGAATGTATTCTCTCGCCCGAGCCTTTCGCCAACGTTGACCTATACTGGATGTAAAGTCGCGTCCAGTGTCGCGGATAGCTCGAAGATCGGTCACGGCGGTTGCTAGTAATCCTAACGCTGGTGCCCATGAATGTAGACGTTCTGATCAGGGCCGGGGCTGCTCTGGAGGTTGTTCTGCATTGCAGGAATCGGAAGCGACATAGGGTTGAGGATGGGCCGTTGAGCGATTTGCGCCAGAGTGATCTTTTACAGAAGCGCGAAGCGATATTCGGTCAGGAGTTCACGCGCATCAAAACACGGGCGGCGGTGGCGGCTTGAGCCAATCCGATCCGGCGGCGCGCTCGCGACGGGATCGGCTGCGCGGTGCGATGAACCACGCGGCACATCTGCTTCCGATGCAGGGTCCAATCGGCGTTTTCGTTCACCACAACACATTGCACGCATTCCAGGAGTTGCCCTTCGAGCAGGCAGTGATCGAGGCCTCGCATTTGTTCGGTTCCGAGCCGTACATGACGGAAGCGGCCTACCGGGCCGAGCTGGCGCGCGGCCGCATCCAGCCGCAAGACATCGACGCTGTGCTCGATGGCGAGCCGGATGCCATTGTCTTTCCCCGGTTGAGCAGGCGGTCGCTTCGCCGAGCCATGATAACTCCGGGCGTGCGGGAGTTTGACGCCGCCACGATCCTGTGGCGGATGGAGCAGGGGGACCTCGCTCGGGACTTTCGTCAGCGAGCTTTTCGTGCCTTGTTCGACGCCTGTTTCGTCCGCGCCGTCGCTCATGAGGAAGAGCCCACGCCGCCGCGTCCGGTGGACGAGGTGATCCACCCGTGGCTGATCCGGTTGTGCTCGGTGTTTTTGGATCAAGGCATGGCGTATTGGCCTATGCCAAATCGCGAGAAGGGGTTCTATGTGAGCGTTCGGACGGTGCTTTCAGCGCCCTCCGGCATATTTCCGAAATACCTGAAAGGTTTGGGCGAAGAGTTCCGGCGGCAAGAGTACTTTTCCTTCTCGGCCGCCGATGCCGTGTTGGACTTCCTCGACACCCAGTATTTCAAGGAGACGGACTGGGAAGATGTGCTTGAGACCGAGTTGCTGGCGTTGCCCGGCTGGGCGGGCTTAATGCGCAGGCTGGAGGAAGATCCTGGGCTCGCTCCCCACGAACACCTGACTTCGTCACTGATGGACTTCCTTGCGGTGCGGCTGACGATGGCCCGCGTGGCCTCGCGCATGGGCGTGGCTGAGACGGTGCCGCAGGAAAGCCCGTTCAAGACTCAGGAGAAACGGCGTCTGAGCCGAGCGGCCCGCGTCTATGATGCAGCGCGGGTGCTGTCGCTTTCGGCGGATGAGATAACCAGGCTGTCCATCGCCGAATGGCAAGCGCTTGTGAATGAAGTGAAAGCGTGCAATGGAGTGGAGCGCCGGCGCATCCTCCACCTGGCCTATGAGCGCTGGCACGAACGTGAGATTCTGCAAGGGCTGGCCAGCCATCGGCGCTACCGCGGCTTGTCCGACCTCCCCGCCAGACCCTCGGCACAAGTTTTCTTTTGCATTGACGAGCGCGAGGAGTCCATGCGGCGCGCGCTTGAAGAGGCGGACCCGGAAGTGGAGACCTTCAGCTCGGCTGGTTACTTCGGGGTTGCCGTGGACTACAAGGGAATCGACGATGCACAGAGCGCGGCTTTCGCTCCGGTAGTAGTGAAACCCCAACACGCTGTGTTTGAACAGCCCAAGGCTGAAGACCAGGCGTTGCTCGAGCGCCGCCGCTGGCGCCGGAGGATTCTCGGACTGCTGATGCGGAATTCCTTCGTGTCGTCGAGAACACTGGTGCGGGGGTGGTTGTCAACCACTGTGCTCGGGTTGCTTTCGGCCGTTCCGCTGATAGGAAATCTGCTGGCGCCCCGGAGTTATGCCCGGCTGCGAGCGTGGTTGAACAAGGCGTTTATTCCCGAGCCCCGCACGGAACTGACGCTGATGCGGAATACCGCGCGGTCACAAGGCGCTGTGACGGGCCTTCTGATGGGATTTGCAGCCGAGGAAAAAACAGAAAGAGTAGCGAGCGTCTTGGTCCCAGCGGGGTTGGTGCGCGACTTCGCCCGCGTGGTGGTGATTCTGGGCCATGGATCGACCAGCCTCAACAACCCGCACGAGTCGGCCCACGATTGCGGAGCCTGCGGGGGACGCCGCGGCGGACCCAACGCGCGACTCTTTGCCGCCATGTCCAACCGGCCCGAAGTGCGTGTGCGCCTGCGTGAACGGGGCGTCGACATTCCGGCGGACACCTGGTTCATCGGCGGTTATCACGACACATGCAGCGACGACGTGGAACTCTACGATCTCGATACCCTTCCCGCCACGCACCAGGCCGATCTGGGCCACATTCGCGAATCCCTGGACACGGCCAGAGCGTGGAACGCCCACGAGCGCGTGCGGCGATTCGATTCGTGCCCCAGCGACGTCGATCCAGCGGCCGCGCTTCGGCACGTGGAGGAACGCAGCGAACACCTTGCGGAGCCGCGGCCCGAGTACGGGCATTGCACAAATGCGGTCTGCGTCGTCGGGCGCCGCAGCTTGACGCGGGGACTGTTCCTTGACCGACGGGCATTTCTTGCTTCCTATGATGCCAGCCAGGATACGGATGACCAGAGTCTTGCGGAACTGATGGCTGCCGTGGTTCCCGTGTGTGCGGGCATCAGTCTGGAATATTACTTCTCCTTCGTCGATAATGATCGTTACGGTTGCGGCACAAAACTTCCGCACAATGTAACCGCGTTGGTCGGCGTGATGGACGGCCACGCCAGCGACCTGCGGACCGGGTTGCCTTGGCAAATGGTGGAAATCCACGAGCCCGTTCGCATTCTCTTCGTGATCGAAACGACGCCCGAACGCCTGACGAAAGTTGTGAACGCGAACGCCTCGCTGAAACAGTTGGTGGAGAATCGTTGGATTCGTTTAGCCACCATCGACCCGGCTTCGGGCCGAGTGCACGTCCGTAGGAACAGCCGTTTTGCGGAATTTGATGGGCCCGTGGAACGCCTTCCTGTCGCGCTTTCTTCGGCGGAATGGTATGCCGGCAAAGCCCAACATCTCCCGATGGCCTGGATTCAAACTGGAGCGGGGGCCTGATTCCAGTGAACTTTTCGCAAGTCGCGCTAGTGTTTGTCGTGTTGGCGCCCGGTGTCGTCTTCGCTGTGCTGGCGTTGTTGTGGTTGCTGGGATGGGTTCCGTCCGAACGCGTTCCATGCAGGATCACTGGTCTGACGTTTTCCACCTGCGTGCTCGCGCTCGCAGTGATTCTGTGGAAGCTCGCTTCAACTGGGGCGCCAGGTGTCGTGGCGACGTTCGGCAACTGGTTTGCTGTCGATGATTACCACTTTCCGTTGATACTCATGGCGGATCGAATCTCGCTGCCGTTCTTGGGCATGACGGTCCTATTGTCCGGTCTGATCGGGCAGTTCTCGGCCACCTATCTGCATCGCGAGCGGGGTTTTCTGCGGTTTTTTCTTCTGCTGCATCTTTTCGCCTTCGGATCTTTGCTCGCGTTTGGCGCCGGTTCGTTCGATCTGCTGATAGCAGGATGGGAGCTGGTGGGCATCACGTCGGTGTTGCTGATCGCTTTCTTCCAGCAGCGTCCG
>JBEKHQ010000247.1:0-5396 GCA_050012195.1 Bryobacteraceae bacterium
GCAAAATAGTTAACCGCGGCTTCACCATTCGAGTCGGCTGTAATGACATAGCTGCCCGGCGCCTTTCCGACCGTGGCGGAGGAGCTAAAGCCGGAAGCTGGAGAGAGCATGCCCCCTCCCGACGTGATCGCGAACGTTACCGCGGCTCCGGGAACGGCATCTCCGCTGCTATTAGTAATCTGCACTGTCAGGGGTGAATATCCCGTCATGGTGGTGTTGTTGTCGCCCGAGATAAGTTGCCCTTGGCCGGCGACGATGGTGACAATGTCGCCCACCGACCCTCCGCCCCCGGTCAATGTGCCTACATTGATCGTGTATCCCACTTGCGCGGCGCCGGACGCGGCGACTACCGACGTGCTTCCGGTGGTGTTTGAGGCTGTCACATACGTGACTGCGTACCCGTTGGCGCCTGTGACCGCGCTCTTGGGAGAGACCGATATCGCCCCGGAGTTCGGCGTGAAGGTAATGGTCGCGCCGTACACTGGACGCCCAGTGGAATCCAGAGCCTGTGCCACAAGAGGCAGCGAGACTCCGCCTGTCGCAACGGTCTGATTGACCCCGTAGCCGAGCAGAGTGGAGGGTTGTGTCCCGGTGGAGGCTGCTCCGGCAAACGACACCGCCCCGCCCAGATTCGAATCCGTGGCGGTTTGATTTGCGGTGACCGTGTTGGTGGGAAGATCGTACGAATAAAGCGTTGCGCCCGTGGCCGCGAAGAGTGTCTCCGCGGTGTTTCGAGGCCCTGCCCCCACTTCATCGGAAACCGCCGCGCCCGTGATGGCGGCAGCTACGCCCGGAAGGCTGAATCCTTGGACGGCTATGGGACCGCCGTTGTTCGGGTTGATCATGTAGTAGCCTTGCCCCTGGCTGGTGGCGCCGAGGATTTCGTTAGCCCCCAAGACCAGAAAACGAATGAACGGGAAATTCAGGGCGTCGGGAAACGTCGCGGCGATCGCGTGAGTAGCTAGAGAAATCAATATAAGGGACGAGCCGGTGACCGGCGTGAGATTCCCGACCAGAAGAAATTTACCATCCGGCGTGATGACGGGTTTGGTCGGCGAGGCGTTTAAGGACGTCACGCCACCGGATGTGGTCGTCAATGTGAGCGGGTTTACTTCGAGAATTTGATTGATCGTGCTGACGTATACCAGGTTGTTGGGGCCCACCGTCACGCCGGTGGCCGTCCCTAATACGCCCAGCGTGCCAGTGATGGTATTGGTGGCGGTATTGATGGAATTCAACTGGCTTCCACCCCCAGACAGCGTGGCCAAGGTGAAATAGGATTTTCCGTCCAAGCTCACCGCGACATCGATAATATTGGCACCGTTCGCAACGCTAATTCCTCCAGACACAAGTTCATTGTTCGAGGAGGTATCGAAGACGTACAGCTTGCCTGCCGCGACCGCGAGCTTGGTTCCATCCGGAGTGATGACGGCGGCGGTGGGAGCTTGTGTGAAGCTGGCCGGGGAATTCGTCGTGCCGAAGCTGCTATTGGTGACGGTCACTGGCTGGGTGGCGGAATTCGCAATGGTATAAAAGCTGCCGCCGTTCGGCGTGCTAAGAACCAGAAAGGACCCGGCGCCGGCTTGAAATCCCGCAGCCGGCGTAAGGGGATGAGCGGTGAACGCTTCCACTTGGGGATCCGTGGAGGCGGACCCGCCCAATAAGAATACATCTTGGGCACGCAGCACTGAGACGGCCGACGCACAGCACAGGGCGAGAACCGCCAATTTCCTGTTAAACATAAACTGGGAAAACCTCGTTAGGATGTTACGGACGCGGGAAACTATCTCACAGGGTAGCACAAGCCGGGGATGAGGGCTAGGAAAATAGCGGCGCTTCGACGCGGGAAGCGGAAAGATCAGCCCACAGACAATGAAAAAGGGGAGGCCGAAGCCTCCCCTTTCGTAACTCAGGCGAACCTGAGGGTTAGTGGCCTTCGTTCTCGCCAGCCTGACCGGTGCGGTTGAGACCCACAGGGCCAGGAATGACGGTGACGACGGGCAAGTCTAGCTGGATGGCTAGATACCCTTCCGCCAATTTCTGCGCACCCAGATCGCTGATGAAAGCGAACGCGTGACAGTATTGGAAGTTGGTCCGGGCGATGATATACCCATTGAATCCCGGCGTCGGCGAGATGCCGTAGTTGCCGCCGGAATACAACGTGAAGATCAGCTCGCTGCCGGCAGGTATCGATTGTGAGACCTGAGTTGCCGGAGCTGCGCCGCCGCCCGTTGTAGTGCCGTAATATGTGAGCGTCACCGGACCAGCTTGTGGCGCCACGCCGTTTAACGAATCAGCCGTTGTATTGGCGATCGCTATACCAGTATCGAAACCAGCGATGTTGGTCACGAACGGGAACAGCAGGTTGCAAGTACACGGATTGATGGTGAAGAAATTGGCAGCCGTGTAGGGCGTGCAGAAGCGCGGAATCGGCCCCACAGAGGCAGTGGTGTTGGTTCCCGCAGCCGGCGCAAAGTTAATTGTCGCCGTGGTCGGGGAAGTTGTACTGGGCGCCGGATTGGTCGGGCCAGTGGTGATGTACGAAACCTCGATCGGAACGACCAGTCCTTCGAAGAGGTTGACGTTGGAAGCCAAAACCTCGTAGGTAACCGAGGCCGAACCGCCCGATATGTTGAGCACACCGCCAGTAGTGCCACCCACCAGAGCCGCTATGCCGGTGGCCGGGCCGCTGGGCTGGAAGTTCGATCCGATTGTGCTCTGTTGATACAGATTCACCAAGCCTACCGGAGCGACCAAGGTAACGCCAGCGCCTATATTGTTGAAAGTGAAAGTGATTTCAGTGCCGGTGTCAGCCAAGCCGACATCGCCCTGGGCAAGGCCGAAATCAAGCGCCGCACCGTTTGTGGGAAGAGCGACGTAATCGGATTCTGTGTTATACGGGAATCCGAGAACATTCTGATACGACGGTGTCGCATCGGTATTCCCAGGATTGACGATCTGGTCGTAGGTGCGCACCTTGAAGGAAGAGGCGAACCCTTCCAGCGCCTCGGCATAGAGCGTACCGGTTTGGCCGGTGGCGCCATTCAGCAAATTGCCGTTCAGGTTGTAGCACTGCTGGTAAGCGGCGCTGCTGATCGCGCCCTTCAAACCTTGTGCGAGGTAGGCGACCGTGACTTGCGGATTGCTGATGGTGATCTGTTGCGAACCGTTCAGCGAGATGTACATGTAGACCGGGAACGGAATGAACGAGGAAGCTCCCGATGCGATGTTACAAATGTTGCCGCGGATGTTTGTGATGCGAATCACGCGCGTGTTCAGCACGCCGTTGATGTTGCTGCCGGGTGAATCGATCGGCACACCGAGCCAGTCGACTTGATTGGCCGCCACCTGAACGCCCTGAAACACGTTGTAGCCGGGGTTGACGACGGCGTGTGTTCCAGTGGTACCGATGTTAGGCTCAATGGTGGTGTATCCGACACCGTTGTACGGTCCTGTAGCACCAATCGGGCCGAGGGGGTTCACTGCGTAACTGGCTGCCGGAGTTTCCGTGGCGGGGTTGAGGCCGTAGGGTCCAACGCCGTATGCAGCGCAATTAGTCTGGTTGACGGCCGCGCAGACGTTCTGGATAGTCGGGGCGTTCGGGACCACAGTCGATGAGGGCGGGACTGCGGCCTGGGGAAAGCCCGGGAACGGCTCGTCGATGGTGAGTGTGGCTTCCGAGTTGCCATCGGCCAGAAGACGGCTGGTTATCTGAGTGTTGAGAAATACCTGGAGGTTGCTCAACGGGATCGCTGCATTGGCTGCGGTTGGAACGCCGCCGACGCAATCGAGCAATACGTCGCCGACGGTCTCCGTGACACCTTCAATACGAACCAACGGCGTGACGCCCGCGTTCGCCGTGCAAATGAATGCCGGTCCCGAGCCTGCAGCACTCTGGGCATGTGCCGGCACGCCAACGACCAACAAAAGAGCTAATACTGCAAACGCCAAGAGCCATTTGCGAAAATCTGCCATTTCCTTCTCCTTGTGAAAACAAAAATTTGAATTGATGGAAGTTCTCTTGTTCAACCTGAGCCTCGAGTCTATTCTCTTCATGAAGATTCCGAATTCCTAGCCGCGCAACCCGGCTCTGGCCGGCTTGTCGCCGGTGTCGCTCGCCTGTTTGCTCGGTTCATCGTCTCCATCCAGCTCAACTTGTTTTCCAGACTTCTCTTATTTCTAGTGCTCGCGGGATTCATGCGTTAAAGATGAATGCCGCCCAACCGTTCGGACGCAGTCAAATCATTCATAACACTGTACGCGAGCGCAAGTCAAGCGTAAAGTTTAAGTCGATATGCCCCGCCACGCCCTGAAACAGTAAACGGCCAAGCAATCTATTAAATCATAGGCGTTCTAGTAAGTCAATGATTTACAGCCAACGGCTCGGAGGCGCGACCGAATGGCTGCGCGGGATGCCTGATCGGCGGGGAAATGTTCGATCTTCGCCGAGAAAGGCGGCAACCAGCCGACGGCCGCTTACTCCCGAATGTCCTTCTTCAAGGCCTTCATCTGGCCCTTCAATTCGTCGCTGGCGTCCACCAGGAGGTTGCTGTCGTAAATCACGTGCGGTGTCATAAAGACGATGAGCTCGGTGCGCGCCTTGCTGTAACTGCGCGTGCCGAACAGCGCGCCCAGCACCGGAATCCGGTTGAGCACCGGAATGCCGCTGGTGCTGAAACTGTTGGTCTCGTCAATAGCGCCCCCGATCGCGATGGTGTCGCCATCGGAAACCGTTACTTGGGTCTGGATCGATTTGTTCGAAAACGAAGGCGATTGGATACCGCTCGTGGTGGTTGCCGTCGGCGCGCTGTCTTGCTGGTTGATCACCATAGTGACGATGCCGGTTGGCGTCACGCGCGCGACGATGCTTAGAGTGATGCCAGTGCTGGTATTCGAAACCGAGTTTGCGAATAGAGAAGTCCCGCCCGACTGGGCGCCGGTCACCGCCTCCGCGCTAAGGGTAGGAACAGTGGTTCCAACGTTGATGGTGGCGGGGATACTGTCGGTGGCGATTACGGAAGGCTCCGATAACTCCTTGGCGCGGCTCTCGTCTTCCTGGAGTTGCACGGCCGCCAGCAACTCGCGGCTCTTTCCCACCAGCGTGGCCGCGGTGAGATTCGTCGTGTCGCCGGCCAGGTTGCCGAGGAAGGTGTGCGGCGTCGTTCCGCTAATCCTCTGCAGAATGGCCGACACGCCGCTCGAGAACGCGTAGGTCAGGTCCACCGAATAAATCTTGGCTTCGATCAATACTTGTCGAGGAGGCAAATCCAGATCCTTGAGGAGTTTCAAAATGCTCTCGTACTCCTGCGCGGTGCCCTGGATGAGCAAGGTATTGTTAAACGGGTTGGCAACCACGCGCGGCCCGCGGACGCGGCCGCCCCCGATCGGCGCGTTGC
>JBEKHQ010000248.1:0-5362 GCA_050012195.1 Bryobacteraceae bacterium
CAAGTTTCCGCGCACCAACATTCCGGATTACTTCCAAAGCTGGGGCGAGTACGAAAGCTTCGTGAACCTGCTGGTGGAGACCCGCTGCATCGACAACGCCAAGAAAATCTGGTGGGACATCCGGCCGCATCCCCACTTTCAGACGCTCGAATTCCGGGTATGCGATATTCCGATGCGCGCCGAAGAGACCATCGCCATCGCGGCCTTGATCCAGGCCACGGTGGCGAAGCTGTACAAATTGTATTCCGCTAATCAAGGCTTCCGTCTGTATCGACGCGCGCTCATCATGGAAAACAAGTGGCGCGCCGCCCGCTATGGTCTGGAAGGTAAACTGATCGACTTCGGAAAACGCACGGAGGTTCCGGTGCGGGATCTGATCTACGAATATCTGCACCTGGTCGACGACGTCGTCGACGAACTGGGATCGCGGAGAGAGATGAATTACATTCACAGAATTCTCGAGATGGGATCGGGCGCCGAACGCCAGCTTCGGGTTTTCCGGGCCACCGGCGACTTGAAAAAAGTTGTGGATTACATGATCGAGGAGACCGAATGCGGCCTCTCGGAAAGCGATCACGCGCAAGCGAGTTCCCGCGGATGACATCGAATCGAGAACTGAGCGGCATGCCCTTCGATCCCGAGCTGACGCCGGGCGCTCGCAATGCGGTCGAGGTTTGCCTGCGCATACAACCTTCGGAAAAGGTGACGGTGATCACCGATGATGCGTCCCGAGAGATTGCCGCCAGCATCGTGCACGAATTGGAGAATGTGGGTGCGCCCTACCGTTCGTTCGTGCTGGAAGAGATCGCCGCGCGCCCCATGTCCGACATGCCGCAAGTCATCCTGGACGATATGGAATCGAGCCAGGTCAGCATCTACGCGGTGGTCGCGCAACAGAACGAGCTCCGCACGCGCATGCAAATGACCGACGTCGTGAACCGCCGGCGGATGCGCCACGCGCACATGGTGAACATCGAGAAGCGCATCATGCTGGAAGGGATGCGCGCCGACTTCGAACGCGTGGACGAGCTGAGCCTGCGCGTCTGGGAGATCGCCACCGCCGCGAGTCAAGTGCGCGCGCGCACGGCTGCCGGCACCGACATCACGGCTGGATTGAACAAGAATTACAAATGGGTGAAGACCAGCGGCATCATCAGCCCCAACAAGTGGGGCAATCTTCCGGGCGGGGAAGTGTTCACCACTCCCGGGGAAGTCAACGGCACTTTCGTGATCGACGGCGTGGTGGGCGATTATCTGTGCGCCAAATACGGCGATCTCCGCGATACTCCGCTCACGATCCGCGTCGAGCGGAGCCGGCTGGTGGAGGCGCGCTCCGACAATCGCGAGCTACAGCAAGAGTTCTGGCAATACACGCACACTGACGAAAACAGCAACCGTGTCGGCGAATTCGCCATCGGCACCAACATCGGATTGAAAAGCGTCATCGGCAACATTCTCCAGGACGAAAAGCTGCCCGGCATTCACATGGCTTTCGGCAATCCCTACGGCGCGCACACCGGCGCCGACTGGTGGTCGGGCACGCACATCGACGTGGTGGGACGCGATTTCGATATCTGGGCCGACGACCGGCAGATCATGGCCGCCGGGAAATTCCTGATCTGATTCTTTCGCCATGGTTCCCGAGCTTCGGCGCGACTTCAACCGGCGCTTTACGCCCGCCAAGTACTCTCGATTTCTCGCAGAACTCGAAGCGCGCGCCGGCGCCGAGATTCACTTTCGCAACGCCGAAACCCCCTGCTTTTTTCCGCGCCCGCTGATCGATAAAATGGCGCGGTACGGCCGGGAACTGCTCGCGCAACTGGGGACGCCCGAGTATCTGGCCGCGTCCGCCGCCTCGATTCCGGCCGAGTACAACGTCCCCGGCGAAAGCTCGCACCCGCTCTTCGTCCAGGCCGATTTCGGCATTGACGCGAGCGGAGAACCGAAGCTGGTCGAGATCCAGGGATTCCCTTCGCTCTATGCCTATCAGCCTGTGCTGGCCCAAACCTATCGCGATGTCTACGGCCTGGCCCCGGATCTGCGCTCGGTCTTGATCGACGGCGACTACGCGGCGCTGCTAAGAAACGCCATTCTGGGGGACTGCGATCCGGAGAACGTCATCCTGATGGAAGTGGAGCCTTACCAGCAAAAGACGCTCCCCGATTTCTTGCTGACCGAGAAGCAGTACGGCGCTAAGATCGTTTCGCTCACCGATATTCGCAAGCAGGGAAACCGGCTTTTCTATGGCGACGACGTGCCGATCCACCGCATCTACAATCGCGTGATCGTCGACGAACTGGTACGCAAGAAAATCCAGCCTCCTTTCGACTTTCGCGACCACTTGGACGTCCAGTGGGCCGGTCATCCGAATTGGTATTTCCGCATCAGTAAGTTCTCAATTCCCTACCTGCGTCATGAATGCGTGCCAAAAACGTGGTTCTTGAACCAACTGCGGGAGCCGCCCGAAGATCTTGACCGCTATGTCCTGAAGCCGCTGTATTCATTCGCGGGACTTGGAGTGATCATCGGCCCGACGCGCGAGCAAGTGGCTGCCGCGAATCCGGACAATTTCATCCTGCAGGAAAAGATCGATTTTGCGCCGGTGATCGAAACTCCTTGTGGCCCGACTAAAGCCGAAGTGCGCATCATGTACGTTTGGATCGACCAACCTGAAGCCGTCACCACGATCGTTCGGATGGGTCGCGGAGCGATGATGGGCGTGGATCACAATCGCGATCTCGAATGGGTGGGAGCTTCGGCGGGATTTGTCGCGGATTGAATAGGCCGCCCAGTCCTGTTAGTACGAACACCGGTCAGTAATAGTATTCAAGCGCTGAATTTCCTATTCTTCCTCTTTACGCCAGCCTCCAAGATAGGAACGCTTGGAGATATCTCCGGAAATCCAGATCGCGTCAGAAGCGCCGGTCGAGGTACCGCCGCCGGAAGTCGCGTGTACGCCGGAATCCCCTGGTCTCGGGGCTTCATACGACATCTGGCGCGAACTGCTGCATGCCACCCAAGGCTGGATTCAATACGGAACCCTGGGATTCGCGATTCTGTGCATCATCGTGGCCGCGGTAGAGGCTTTGTTCGGGCGCTGATCCTGGTCACTTGGTCAGCAGAATTTCGAAGCCCATATCCTCTTCTCGAATTTCGAGGTTTCGAAAGTTCGCCTGCGCCAGCATTCGCTCGAATTGCTTCTTCGTGTAAGCAGTCCTGACCAGGAAAAATCGGAAGATCAGTTTAGTCGCGAATTTGTCGACGCCGCTCAATCCCATCGTATTCACGACGCGGTCCATCGATTCCGGCGCGGCATCCCGCCGCATATCGATGATAATGCCGCGCCCGCCGGGCTTTAGCACGCGGCACATCTCCTGTAACGCGCGAACCGGCTCGCCGAAGTTCTTGAAAGCCGCGCGGCACAGCAGGAAGTCGAAAGTGTCGTCCGGGAAAGGCATTTTGGACGCGCTGCCCTGCCGAAAGTCCACTCGGACGCCCGCTTCGGCGGCTTTCTTGCTCGCGATTTCGACGAACGTGTGACTGATATCGAGGCCGGTGATGGAATACGAACCGAGCTTGGCGAGCTCGACGCAAAAGTAGCCCGGACCCGGAGCGACTTCGAGCACATTACTTCCCTGCGGGAGCTCATTCGCCACTCGCCGCGCCAGCTTGCTGAATTCGTCCAGCGTCTTGCCCGTGTTGGCGGCGTACCACTTCGCGACCATGCCTTCCATGCCTCGGTCGCCGTGGACCTTGATGGCCGTGCTATTATCTTCTTTGGTCATTTGCTCGCTCCATAAGTATCTTAGCAAATAAGATAAATAGAATGCAAGAGAAAAAAGCCCATGGCCGCCCGCGCCGGGACGAGTTGGTGCAAGCCCTGAACCTGGCTGGCCGGCAGGCCAGCGGACTGGGGGTGCTCTTCGGCGAGGCCGTTGCCGCCAGGCTCGGGATTAACAGCACCGACCTGGAGTGCCTGGGAATGGTATTGCTCAACGACGTAATAACGGCTGGGGAAATCGCCAAGGCGAGCGGCCTGACGACGGGCGCGGTCACCGGAGTGATCGACCGGTTGGAGCGCGCCGGGCTGGCGCGCCGCGAAGCCGACCCCAAGGACCGGCGAAAGATCCATGTGCGGCCCACTCCGAAGGCGCGCGCGGCCGAAACCGGCCCCTATCAATCGTTCGGCAAAGCGATTGATCGGCTGGTTGAAAACTACAGCGACGCCGACGTTGCGTTGCTCATCGACTATTTCTCGCGCAGCCAGAAGGCCATCCTGGCCGAAATGGAGAAGTTGAAGGAGCTTCCGGTGTCGCCGAAGCTTCGCCCGTGATCAGATCCGGCAGTGGGCTTGGCCGCGTTTTTCGAGATACTGCTGGTGATATTCTTCAGCGCGCCAGAATTCGGGCGCCGGAACGATCTCGGTGACGACGGGACGGCGATAACGGCCCGAGCGAGCCAGCGCTTCCTTGGACGCCTCGGCAGCCGCCTTTTGCTCCGGGTTGTGAAAGAAGATCGCCGAGCGGTATTGTGTGCCCACGTCCGGACCTTGCCGGTTCAGCGTGGTTGGGTCGTGATTCTCCCAGAACACGCTAAGCAAGTCGTCGTAGGATACCTGCGCCGGGTCAAACTCCACTTGCACAACCTCGGCGTGCCCGGTTTCGTCCGTGCAAACATCCTGGTAACTGGGGCTTGAAAGTTTCCCGCCCATGTATCCGACCGCTGTGGAAAGAACGCCTTTCACTTCCCGAAAAGCCGCCTCCACACCCCAGAAACATCCCGCCCCGAACGTTGCCTTTTCCATACTTTCAGTCTATCGTTTTTTTCCTACGGTTACTGGTCCCAAAAAGCCGAAACGCCCGAAATCTTAGCTTCCGCCCGCAGCTGGCCGGAAGTGCAGATCCACGGAGTATCCGGCGATATCCACGTGGACCACGTAGAGCGCGTCGATGCGAAAAGCGTTGGCGGAAGTTGTCACTCGCACGTCTTCCGCGTGGAGTGGCAATCCCAGGGATGCGGCCTTGCCGGCGATCTGCGACTGAATGGCCGCGGGAGACCGATTGACCATGGATGGATCGTCGATCAGCCCATTGACGTAGCGTTGCAGCTTCCAATTCGCTACATAGGGCGGCACCAGGATCACCGCGATGGCGGCCAGAATTCCAAGCACCGCGACCCCGGCGATCACCCGCACCCAGCGGGCGATGGAGTTCACTTGGGGCCAGCCTCCAGCGATTCCAGTTCCTTAAAAATGTCGTCGTCGTGCGGAGTCCAATCCGAGCTCTTGGCGCCGGTCAGGTCCACTTCGGGCACTTTCAGCGTGCCGTGACCGTACAGACAAATGTATTCTGTGCGGGGCTGG